>JBCCJR010000014.1:0-33099 GCA_039045805.1 Cyanobacteria bacterium P01_C01_bin.118 | reverse complement strand
TACGTTCCCCTTGAAGCGATTGACGGAGTTCGATAGACGTTTCTGAAAGGCGAGTCTCATAAACCTTTTGGCCTATGGATACAGTGGCTGAGTCGACCATATTAAGTATTGAACAAGTTGTTAGTCATCTTACATTTCCAGGACTTGTACTGAAATAAGCACTCAAAGGCCTTATCGTCAGCTTTATGTCTTAAATACTTGGCCTTGTAGTCCATATTACATTTTAGGTACAGCACATTGTAATCACAGCGCAATTGCCTGAACCATCAATTACGGGTATGCCCAACAAAGGCAGTCAGTTGGCTATGTATGTTAGCCTCTGATAGAGGTATCGCTGATTGACAGCCTGCAGGCTACATGCATATGGCTGGTTAACTTTTTGCCACAGGAGGCATTTGTTCATGGTTATGGTGGCTCAGGCTCGTCCAAGTGAGCGAGCAGAATTTATCAAGCGTACTTACACCCATCTAGCTGGGGCGGTAGGCGCGTTTGTCATAGTTGAATTTTTGTTTTTCCAGCTGGGCATTGCCCAATTACTGGCAAGTTTTTTTGTCGGTGACAATCGATTTGCTTGGCTTGCTCTTCTGGGTGGTTTTGCTCTATTAGGTTACTTAGCTAGCAATTTGGCCGCTAAAGCTGATGATGTGAATGCCCAATATACGGGGCTAGGACTCTATGTAGTCGGTGAAGCAATCATCTTTGCTCCTTTGCTCTACATAGCAGCTAACGTTTCTGACGCTTCAGTGATTCCCACTGCGGGCATCATTACCCTGTTCCTATTCGGTGGTCTCACGGCAGTTGCCTTTACCTCTGGTAAGGATTTTGCTTTTCTAGGCGGTATCCTCAAAATCGGTGGTATGGTTGCTCTGGGGCTGATAGTGTGCAGCTTGCTATTTGGCTTTTCCCTTGGGTTGTTCTTTTCCTTCTTTATGGTGGCTTTTGCTGCTGCGGCGATTTTGTACAAAACGTCTAACGTTATGTATCGCTATTCCACCACTCAGCATGTGGCAGCATCTCTCGAACTTTTTGCTGCGGTCATGCTTCTATTCTGGTATGTATTGCGCATCCTAATGTCTTCTCGTCGTTAAGACTGCACAGAATAGTCTAGATAGATGCTGAATCTTTGCGAAGTACAGCCCTGGCTAGCCAAAGTCAGGGCTTTTATAATAAGGGATCGCCGTAACTTCCTCTATCACCCACTACCTATTAACTGATCAGATTCAGGATTTCATTCCCAACCGCCTCATAATCCTGCCATCCCCGTTCAGACCGTTGATCTTTGATGTCATAAACTGGGACGCCCTGCATCGCTGCTTTTTGAAAGGCAGCCAGCCGACCAATGCCAATGTCAAAGATGGGGATATCGGCTTCTTTGAGCAGCTTTTTGACTTCATCCCCTGCCCGGCTAGGCTTAGGCGGGATAGATGTAATCAAAATCCGATACTGACTAGTTTGAATCGACTTGAGATATTCAATGGTAAGTACCAGAGCATCAAGGGACAAAATGTCTGGCATGGTGGGTAACACCAACAGATCGCAGGAGTTAGCTAGAGCAGCTAGATCTTCTGTGGTGGGTCGGGCCTGGGTGTCAATGATGATGTGTTCATAGGCTTCACTCTGAGTTTCTGCCTGCCACTGATCGACTACGGCAAAGGGCAATTCTCCACGGCTAGCCCAGCCTAAAGCAGAACGATTGGGATCGGCATCGATTAGCAACGTCTTTCCTTTGCCTTGAAAAAACGCGGCTAGATGAATGGCGGTAGTAGTTTTACCAACACCCCCTTTGAAGCTGGCTACCGTAATGATCATTCCGGGCTGACGGTCCTGAACTTAATATGAACTCGCTATTAGATTAACGATACAGTTGGAGGGTTGCCTATCCAAGGTTGGTTTCCATCACCTAAACGTTAGCGAGTTCCATGACTGTTTCATTCCATTTGCCGGACCTGAAAGCAACTCACCATCTGGGCTGGTTGATGGGACAGCGGCTGCCACCAGGGGCCGTGCTTTTGCTATCAGGTCCTCTAGGTAGCGGAAAAACCACCTTTACTCAGGGACTGGGGGCTGGACTGAATATTGAGCAAACGATTGATAGCCCTACATTTACCCTGATTAATGAGTATTTGACAGGCCGAGTGCCCCTTTATCATGTCGATTTATATCGTTTAGAGGGTCCAGGTGTGGACAGCCTCTATTTAGAAACTTACTGGGAGGGGGAGGAGGTGGAGCCTGGAGTTTTGGTGATTGAGTGGGCAGAACGGCTAAATTACTGGCCGAAGACGCCAATTCGGCTTAATTTGACCTACGCAGGGGATGGGCGTAAGGCTGAATTTAGCTGGCCTGAGAGCTGGCATGATGAGCTGTGTGACAACCTACAGGAGGTATGGAAACGCGATGAAATACTGGTTGATGAAGTCTGAACCCGATGTGTATAGCATTGAGGATTTGGAGCGCGATCGCGATGAAATTTGGGATGGGGTGCGTAATTACCAGGCCCGTAATTTCCTCAAATCCATGACCGTGGGGGATATCGCCTTCTTTTACCACTCGAACACAAAGCCCCCCGGAATTGCAGGACTAATGAAAATCAGCAAAGAGATGGTAGTCGATCCAACTCAGTTCGACCAAACCAGTAAATATTACGATGCCAAGTCTACTCCTGATATCCCCCGCTGGCATACAGTAACAGTCACCTATATTGAGACCTTTGACCATTACATCAGTCTCGATGAATTAAAAGAGAATTTTGAACCAGAAGACCTTCAGGTGGTCAAGCGGGGAAATCGTCTCTCGGTGATGCCGGTTACGACAGCAGTAGCTAAACGCATCTTAGCCTTGGCCAAGACTTGATAGATAAGCAAACTGCTAAATGCATTTAGCAGTTTGCGCCACACATGGTCTGCCTCATACTTTTAGTGATCGCTAATCAAGTATGGGTATTTACCTTCTATATCTAAACAAGATTGTTTTTAAATCACAGAAAAAATTTACTGGTCATCAATCCCATCAGAGAAATCTCTTACGTAAATACTATTATTTAGTTCTCACGATTCTATAGGACACAACTAATTACTCGATCTATTCAAAGTTTTACCTAGCCATGTCATCACATGAGAGAACAATATTTCTTTGGGAAATATAGGTGTATTACACAGGCACACGTAATAATCGTTAGACAATAGCAACACTGTCTTTAATGGGTTATTTCTGTGCGCTCTTAGAGTGGTTTCTTCATGATGAGACAGTTTCCTCACAACCGAGTAGGCTGGCGACCTATTCTGTTATTAGCCGTTTTAATTTGGCTGGTTTGGAATGGAGCGGTACTAGCTACAGACAGTGCTCTTGAACCTTTACCTGCATCGTTTCAGGTCACCGTAGATACGATATGGGTGCTGTTTTGTGCAGTGCTGGTATTCTTTATGAATGCAGGTTTTGCCATGCTAGAGACTGGCTTTTGTCAAAGCAAAAATGCAGTAAATGTATTGACCAAAAACTTAATCGTATTTGGTGTGGTTTCCCTGTGTTTTTGGGCCACTGGGTTTGCCATTATGTTTGGCGATGGAAACTCGGTGATGGGGTATTCTGGTTTCTTTTTACGTGGATTGGACCTGAGCCCATTGACAGGAGAGCAATACAGCGGAGTGTTTAGCTCTTTAAACTGGGTTGGCATCCCTCTAGATGCTAAGTTCTTTTTTCAATTAGTGTTTGCAGGGGCCGCTGCAACAATTGTGTCAGGCGCTGTAGCTGAACGTATTTCATTCTTCGCCTTTTTTACCTTTAGTGCCATCTTATCTCTGGTAATTTATCCAATGGTAGGACATTGGGTATGGGGGGGTGGTTTTCTACAATCCCTAGGATTCTGGGATTTCGCTGGTTCAACCGTGGTCCATAGCGTAGGAGGGTGGGCTGCTCTAACGGGTGCCTGGTTGTTGGGACCAAGGACCGGTCGTTATGACCAAGGTAGTCGTACTCTCCCAGGCCATAATCTTGCGATCGCAACACTAGGAGGGCTAATCCTCTGGTTTGGCTGGTTCGGGTTTAACGCAGGCTCAACCATGGCAGCAAATCCAGCAGCTATCAGCCGCATCATTTTGACAACTAACTTAGCAGCCTCGACAGGGGCGGTAGCCGCTGCGATTGTGTCTTGGTTGGTAACCAGTAAACCCTCTCTCGACATGATTATTAACGGTGCTTTAGCAGGATTAGTCTCGATTACAGCCGGTTGTGCCTTTGTCGCTCCCATCAATGCCATTATTATCGGTTTTATTGGAGGCATGTCCGCCGTATTTGCTGCGGATATATTTGACCGATGGCACATTGACGATCCTGTTGGGGCCTTACCTGTCCATTTAGTCGGTGGTGTTTGGGGCACTTTAGCCGTTGGTTTATTTAGTGTTGGACCAGGCATTAATTCGTGGCACACCGAGGTATCAGGACCTAGTTTAGGAGCGTTCACAGGAGGAACCCTACAGCCTGTGCTTATACAGCTGACAGGTATAGCCATTGTGGGCCTTTTTGTCTGCGTAAGTACCCTGTTTTTTTGGGCTATGTTGAAGTTGACCTTTGGTTTACGTGTGTCGCACCATTCTGAATTCATAGGGTTAGACATAAGCGAGCATGGGCTTGATGCATATCCAGATTTCTCACAGCGTCCCTTAACTACCAGATCATTTATAACAACTATAGAAACTCCACCAGAGTATTCATCAGTATCAAGAGACAGCCAGTTAAGGGAGTAGGTACACTCTCACTCATATTTGCATGGTGATGCTTATCATTTCATCCAAGAAAGAGAACTGCTCTGACTAAACATAGGCATAATAACAATTTACTGCTTATTCAAGCTGCAGTTTGACTGCTAGGTGAGATCTACCAATACACTATCTAATTGGACAATTTTGTTGATCCTGTTGGTGAAATGACCATATCGATGACCACTACACCTTCTGTCATTACGATTCGTGAGTTTACGGCACCAAAACAAAGTCGTTTATTTGGGCTTCTAAGACAGAGCCAGTTTAATGGGCAGTTACAGTTAACTGCTCACAAGACTAAATGGACGTTTGAGTTTTATATGGGCCGTTTACTATATGTGACAGGTGGCATGCAACCAATGCGTCGCTGGTATCGCTATATTAAACACTTTTGTCCTGATCTGTATGTAGAACTTTCAATGCTCAAAAGTGGGCTTAAGCAATTATCTTGCATCAAAACAGATCCAGAATTTTCTTGTTGGCAATATCAGCTTCTGGGGTTATGGTATGACCACCAAAAGATATCTCGTGAACAGATTAGTCAAATCATTGAAGGCATTTTTCTAGAAGTTTTTTTTGATATTAGCCAGGCACGTGAGGTCACGTATCAGGTTAAACCAGAGAACCGATTGTCTAACCAACTGTTGTTAGTCAATGCAGATACTATGATCTACAAAGCTGAGAGTCTCTGGCAGTCATGGCTGGCTGCTAAACTAGGCGATCGATCCCCTGATCTATCTCCGATGATTCGTCATCCGTTAGAACTTAAAAAACAAGTCCCTGAGCCCTTATATCGAACTTTAACGCTAATGCTTACAGGACAATTGACTTTACGGGATCTCAGTGTAAAGATCAATCGCGACATTGTCTCTCTCACAAGCTCATTACTGCCTCATATACAACAGGGGTCGATAGAGCTACTCGAAATCAATGATTTAGAGTCGCCACTACCTCCAATTCGATCTAATCAAAAGCAGTATCAAGGGCCTCTCATTGTTTGCGTGGATGATAGTCCAGCAATTTGCCGCGCATTAGAAAAAGTCTTGAGTACAGCAGATTATCAAACTCATTGTGTTCAAGATCCGTTACGGGCCATTGCTGTGTTGTTATCTAAAAAACCATCACTCATATTTCTTGATTTAGTTATGCCAGGCACCAATGGTTATGAGTTGTGTAGCCAGATTCGACGAATTTCTTGCTTTAAAGAAACCCCCATCGTAATTTTGACTGGTAACGATGGCATGATTGACCGAGTACGAGCTCGAATGGTTGGAGCATCAGCATTTTTAAGCAAACCCATCAATCCACATCAGGTGTTATCTGTGATTGAAAGACAACTTTCAAAACAGGCATCTGTCGAACTCTAAAGTACTTGTGCAAAACATCTGATGCTTTTGATAGCCAGGTATCGTTCCATTCTTCTGATTGGGAATACTGGTGACGAGATGCTCCAGGCCATTTATCAAGGGTTTGTTCAGACTTATTTTTTAGTAGGGGAATGAGGTACATTCATGGGAACAGCACTAGTAGTTGATGATTCTAAAACCATTTTGGAAATGCTGGCTAAATGTCTCAATCAAGATGGTTTGACTGTTATAACCGCATCTAATGGTGCTGAAGCGTTAGCACAGTTAGATGCTCAAATTCCTGACATTATCGTGCTTGATATTGTTTTGCCAGATCGTAGCGGATTTGAACTCTGTCGTGATTTAAAGGCAGAGGCGACGACAAGCAGTATTCCTATCATTATCTGTTCTACTAAAGACACAGATATGGATAAATTTTGGGGCAAAAAACAAGGTGCTGACGCTTACTTAACCAAACCTATTGACCAATCAGAACTCTCGAAAACAGTCAAACAGTTAATGGGTCATTGAGGGTAATAAGTAAACATTTTCGAGATCGCCTGCAATCCTTGCAAGTAGACGGCCATAAGTAAACATAGCCCTGAATCGGCATAATGTTTGTCTAGTAGCTTTTAGAATACTGAATAGTTTTGGCTACTTACTTAATAATTTTGACTCCATCCTAAGGAGTCTCTATAAATCATATGCAATTGTTCGTACAGAAGCAGTCTCAGCCATCGGCACCAACGCAGTTTCTAAAATTTAATCTTTCACCTGATATGACTGGGCTGTTACCAGTCGATCAGCTGGCAGCAGTTTTAAAAATTGAATCGTCAAAGGTTACGGCAATTCCCCATCTACCTAGCTGGGTGATGGGGGTCTACAACTGGCGTGGTGAAGTCCTTTGGATCTTGGATATAGGGCTCTTGTTGGGAGGAGCATCCTGGCACCAGCAGCCTCAACTCAGCAGCCAACGTGACATCCTACTACTAGAAAAAAAGTCTGTAACAACAATTGAACGATGTTTTTTAGGATTGTGGGTACGACAGGTTGAAGGAATAGAACTATTGTCTTTAGACGATATTCAATCTCCTACTGACGTATCTGAGACGATAGTTCCGTTTTTACGCGGATATTGGATAGACACCACCGGTAACATGCTGACATTGTTAGATGGACCAGCAATCTTTGACCGAATGCCAACTTAGTTCTGCTCAAGATTCGATAAATTCTCAGAGTTTGAGGTATTTTTTATGACATTAAGCACACCAAAATATCCTGACAATAGCAATATCTCTAACCAGGATGTAATCGGATCGATGCAGACTGAAGACCTATTGGTCAATGTGGTGACAAAATCACCGTTAGAAATGGCCACGAGTCGGTCCACAAAGACTGCCCATCGCCAGGGCAAACTCAAGGCTTGGTGGCAGAGTATGAGCTTGAGAACAAAGGCCTCATTACTGGCCATATTATTAGGTACTTTGCCAGTAATTGGTGTGGGGACGCTTGCCTACACCATTTCCAGTCAGGAAACATTGGATGATTTGGCAGACTTAGAAACTGCTCGCGTACAAGATCTGAAGTTGGTTGTCGATCTATTTATAAAGGATCGTTATTCAGATATTCAATTCTTAGCGAACTTAGATGTTTTTACCGATGCCAAGCTACGAGGAACAATAACAGCTCAACAGAAAGCCGACCTCCTAGATCAAATGATGGCCTCCTATGATGGTGTTTACAGCAGTATTGCCTTTTTTGATCTCAACGGTAATCCTCTAGCTCAAACATCTGCAGGGAAAAAACTGGCTAATCACCTCAATCGATCTTATATCCAGGCAGCAAAGACAGCGAATGGTGCCATTTTAAGTCAACCATCTTTTTCGACAACATCTGGTGCATTTAGTATTTACTCAGCCTCTGTTGTGAAAGATAAACAAACAGGACAACCCGTGGGATATGTCCGTGCCAGGATTCCTGTAGAATCTTTGAGCACGGTACTATCTAATTTTGCAAAGGGTCAAGAAACATTTTACTTAGCTAATTCGTCAGGTGAGATTTTTGTATCCCGTGACGCTGGCTACACCACATCTGTCAATTCTGCTGGTCAATCAATAGATTTATCTGAATCTACTGATGTTCAAGTGCTTACTCTACAGGAGATTTTTCCTGATCTTGCTGGTCTTTTACAGGGTGAACAAGAACAGACTTTGCAAGCGAAAAATTCCTTAACAAATAGTGCTGAAGTGGTAGCTTTCTCACCATTTACGGAGGTGGAAGGACTGCCTGGTGATTTGGATTGGCGTGCAGTAGCTACGTCAGACCTAGCGCTGTTAAAAGCAACTCAACGACGACTGTTCTTCTCGATCGCATTAGGCGCATTAGCAGCAGCAGGTGTCGCCACAGGGCTAGCCGTTTGGGCCACACGTCGTTTTACAAAGCCAATTCTAGAAGCAGCTGAAGCCGTTACCAAGATCGGTAACGGTGACTTGCGTACCCGTTTAGAAGTGACCGGGCAAGATGAATTGGCACAGTTAGGAACAAATATCAACCAAATGGCTGTACAACTCAAACAGTTTAACAGCGAACAACAAACAACCGCACAACAGTCAAAACTTTTGGCGTCGGCAACATCCATCACTGGTGATTTGAATAATGAAACCAACCAGGCTCAATTAAATCTTTTTGTAGAGCAGGTTCGCACCTTTCTACGAGCCGATCGGATTGCCCTATATCGGTTGGAACAAAATCAAGTGCTGGGGCAAAACGAATCAGTTATGCTCAATCAACCCAGCATCTTTGATGAAACTGTGCCCAGTTTAGTGATTTCTTCCACCGAAATAGAAAATTACAGCAATGGTCAACCCCTGATTGCGGATGATATAGCCATTGCTGATCTATCAGATGAGTTACGTCAACGTTGGCAAGCACTTCAGATTAAGTCTGCTTTAGTGGTGCCTGTAATCAATCAAGAGCGTCTCTTTGGTCTGGTAACAGTTCACCACGCCCAAGGTCTACATATTTGGACAGCACCGGAGATCAGCTTTTGTACTCAATTAGGCAGACAGTTAGGCATCTTAATGACCGTGCAACAGTTTTCCACATTAGCAACAGAACAAAAAGTACTAAAAGAGAACTTACAAAAACGTGCTTTGGAACTCATGCTAGAAGTAGATCCAGTCAGTCAAGGAGATCTGACTGTAAGGGCTCAAGTCACTGCTGATGAGATTGGGACAATTGCTGACTCTTACAATGCTACAATCACTAGTCTCAAGAAAATTGTAGCTCAGGTACAGACGGCTTCTCAACAGGTAACAACTACAGCTAGTCAAAATGAAGCCTCCGTACAAGATCTTTCTGCTGCTGCACAACAGCAAACTGAGGAAATATCATTGGCCCTCAAGCAACTGGATCAAGTAATCAATTCGATTCGAGCAGTAGCAACCAATGCTAATCAAGCTGAAACAATTGTCAAACAGACAACAGCAACAGTCGCATCTAGTGATGCAGCAATGGATCGTACAGTCGAAGGGATTCTCGCTATTCGAGAAACAGTAGCTGCAACCGCAAAGAAAGTTAAGCGTTTAGGAGAATCATCTCAGAAGATTTCGGGGGTGGTGAATCTGATTAATGAGTTTGCCGCCCAAACAAACTTATTAGCCTTAAATGCGTCGATTGAAGCAGCTCGTGCTGGTGAAGAAGGGCGCGGATTTGCAGTAGTAGCGGATGAGGTCCGTTCCTTGGCGCGACAGTCGGCAGAAGCCACCACAGAAATTGAAAACTTGGTAGCTGAAATTCAATCAGAGACTAATGAGGTTGTTGAAGCGATGGAAATGGGTACAGAACAGGTGGTTATCGGAACACATTTAGTGGATGAGACTAGGGAAAGTCTTAATAGTATCGCCCATGTAACAAATGAGATGAAGAGCCTGGTGAACTCAATTACTGAAGCAACACAGTCTCAATCTAACAGTTCTAAAAATGTGACTAATGTAATGAAAGATGTGGCTAACATTGCCCAAAAGACATCATCTGATGCTAATCAGGTAGCCACGTCTTTTAAGGGATTGTTAGAAATTTCTCAAGCTCTGCAAGCGAGTGTGAGCCAGTTTAAGGTGAGTTAAGCCAGCACCATATTTTGAACTCTTTTCTTGCCCTTAGTGGCTAAGCTGCTATGACCATTGATCCCGATATTCGCGATCAGGCTTATCAATTTTTTATTGAAGAAGCCTCTGAACTGTTAGATGTTATTGAAAACGGACTGCTAACTTTACGTCCAGACATTAGTGTTCAAAAAATTCATGAAATCATGCGCGCCGCACACTCTATTAAAGGAGGTGCAGCGAGTGTAGAGTTGGACACAATTAAAACAATTGCCCATCGCTTAGAAGATGCGTTTAAAGCGTTATACAGCGAAACGGTAATAGTGGATAACGATCTAGAAACTCTGTTGTTAAGGGGTTATGACTGTCTGCGAAATCCACTTCAATCACAGATCGAAACGGGAACATTTAACGAAAAACAGGCATTAGCTGTTTTTGACTTAGTTTTTGGTGAACTAGAAGCTCGTTTGGGGCCAGCGCTAAATGCTACCGATAGTTTTATACCCAATGCGGCTGATTTAGGTGTAGATATTATCGCCTCAATTTTTGAGGTAGATATAGCTGAGGTTCTGGCACAGTTAAAAGTTGTTTTAGCTAATCCTAATAACTATGATTGTACTGAAGAGCTACACGCTCAACTTGCAATATTGACAGGATTTGCTGAGCTTATAGATCTATCAGGATTTAGTTTAATAGTTAGCACCGCGCAATTAGCCGCAAACAAGCACTGTCACCAGCCACTTCCAGTTATTGAACAAATCCTGTGTAATGTTGATAATGCACGTGCGAATGTGCTTGCAGGTAATCGTGACCGGGTGAACGGGCCTTCGGATATGCTCCTAGCTTTAGCAGAAGGTGCACTCAGCAGACCTGATAATCTAACCTATAACGATAGTTGCCAGTCTAATGCTATTGAAGATTTTGGACTAGCCGATCTGGATTTGGATGCGCTGGATATGTTTGTCAACCAGGAAGCTGTCATTCAGAGCGTAGAGTCCTCTGGAACAAAAGCCAAACAAGTGTCTACGTTAGAGGAAATTTGGTCGATTGAAGCTGATGAGTTTCCTTCTGTAGAAAGAGTTGATACTCATCAAGGAGCACCCACTATTGCAAATGAGGATGTGAATGCCTTAAAGAATGTATGGGAAGACACTGAGTTGGATGCTGCAACGCTCGACATTGAAGTAACTGACTTCGAAGCTGTTGTTGAAGACTCGCTATCAGCTCCAATCATAGAGAGTTGGTCAGAACTATCCACTGATCTAGACATATCGCCACAGATTATCGAAGAGTCTGAAAAGACTGTTGGCCAGGAATCATCAGATACCTCAGAAGAAAAGAGCCTTAGCCATATCGAGTCCACCATTAGCCTGATCAGTGATGTCTATGACTCATTACCTGACTCTATAACTGACCCTACAGTTGAGCCTGAGCGAGTAAGCTCGACCAAGGTCCTCGACGAACCCAAGAAGCGAGCATCTACTCAAAAACCTCCAAGCTCTAAGCTGTCTGCAAAAGTTGCATTAGAGCGACTAGAACGGATGGATAACTTAGTAGGAGAGTTGGCGATTAATCGCAATAGCCTATCTCTAGAGAACGAGCATTTTCAGCGTACAGTAAAGCGGCTACGGCAGCGTTTTTCATCTTTTCGTTTTATTATTAAACAGCTGCAAATTATATCAGATAAGATTTTGGTCTCCCCTGAGAGACAATTGGCAACTCCTAATGCTAAGACCTCCGGGACCACATTTGATTCTTTAGAGATGGATAGCTATGGAGAAATTAATTTATTGCTAGAGGAGGTTCTAGAAGAAGTTTTTCAACTAGCGGAGTCAATTGATGATGTGGCTTTGTTTGCAGGACAGTCAAATCAGATATTAGAGAAACAGCGACGTACGCTGACTCAGCTTCGAGATGAACTGATGTGGTCTCGAATGGTACCTTTAGAGAGAGTTTTAAAGCGATTTTCTAGGGTAATACGAGATTTATCAAATACTTATAAAAAACCGGTTCAGCTTAATCTGATAGGTATAGATGTTTTAGTGGATCGCGTGATGCTGGAAAAGCTATACGATCCGTTACTGCATCTCTTGCGTAATGCGTTTGATCACGGAATCGAGCCATCAGATGAACGGCGAGCTTTGGGAAAACCTGACCAAGGCACTATTGAAATCCGCGCTTATCACCAAGGCAATTATACGATTATTGAGATTGAAGATGATGGTCAAGGCTTGAATCTTGATAAGATTATTGCCCGGGCGATAAAGGCACAACTGCTGTCACCGGAGCAGTTGAGAACTATGTCTAAGCAACAAATTCAGCAGCTTATTTTTGAACCGGGTTTTTCGACCGCAAGTCAGGTTAGTGAACTGTCAGGACGTGGTGTCGGGCTTGATGTTGTAAAAGAGAGTTTGCAGACATTTAATGGAAAATTATCGTTAACTAGCAGTCGAAGCAAAGGCACTATCTTTTCTCTCAAGATACCGCTCACGTTAACTTTAACAAAATTAGTGGTAGGTAGTGTCGATAAAATAGCCGTAGCATTTACTTCTGATAGCATCGAAGAGATTATCAAGCCTGATTTTGCTCAGTTGAAACAATCCGGAGGTAAACAATTTTTATATTGGCAAAACCAATTAATCCGAATCTACGATTTAGCTGAGCTGCTTAATTATAATTGCACGGTCCCTAATCAGCTACCTCAGGAGCTACAGGAAAAACAAGTGGCTTTAGGGGAACGCATCATGCTAATTCTGCAGCAGGGGCAAACGTTTCTAGCCCTGGGGTTAGAACATATTGTGACTGAGCAAGAGTTAGTCATTAAACCGATGGGTAATGCTATTGCTGCTCCCGAATATGTAAATGGCTGTACAGTATTGGCTGATGGGAGCTTAGTTCCGGTTATCGATGGCACGACTCTGGTACAGTTTGACACTATTCCACGCAATGCTGCCCCATCAAACAACAACGTATCCTCTCAGCTGCAACAGCTTCATACTCAAACGTTGATGATTGTTGATGATTCTTCCGCTCTGCGACGTACGCTGGCGTTAACCTTGAGCAAAGCAGGGTATCATGTACTTCAGGCTAAAGATGGTCGTGATGCTGTGGAGCAGCTGCAGCGAGGGGCTGTTCCAGCTCTTATCATCTGTGATGTGGAAATGCCACGTCTCAATGGGTTTGAGTTTTTAAGTCAACAGCGAGCAAATGTAGCATGGGCTCAAATCCCAACGGTGATGTTAACGTCCCGTGGTAACCATAAACATCAAACCTTGGCTAAACATTTGGGGGCTACAGACTATTTTACTAAGCCCTATATTGAAAAAGAATTTGTGGGCGCGATCGCAAATCTTCTACAGAAACATCAATGACTACCCAAGCACTTATCAATACCGAGCAAACTCTCAAGTTGATTGTCATGAACCTGGGGCCATTAACGATTGCCTGTCGCATCAAGTCAGTCTATAAAGTTGTTAGACAAGTTCAAATTCACAGTAGTGGTCTAGGGCACACGGGAATTACTCACCTGGACGACCAAGCCGTTACAGTTGTTGATTTACATCAGAAACTATTCAAGGTGTCCATGCCCGCCGAAGCAGAAGGGTATTTTGTTATCCTATCAACACAATCAGGAAATTTGATTGCTATTCCAGTAGCTAAATCGCCTAATCTTATGGACGTGCGATGTGACCAGATCAAAGTTTTACCAAACTCTTATCGTCACTCCGACACCCTGAGTATTGCCAGCCATATTGCCATTATTCCTAACGAGAAAAAATCCCTCACAGTATTCCTATTAGACGAAAATACCTTGCTCTAAAAAGATTAGCGCTTGCTGATGTAAGGGATAAATCGTTCCGTGGCCATAGGCAGATAAACAGTCTCTTACATCTCAAGCTCTCCCAAGGCACAGAAATTCCAGAAATAAATATTCTGAGACTTTAGCCAGTCAAGTATTAAGGTGTTCACAATTTCTGGTCGCTCGTCATGGGGACAATGTCCTGTATTCGGAATTCCATGGAACACCACAGGCTCTTGAGGAGTATAAGCCATATCCTGATATATCTGAGCCCCTTGAATTGGTGTCCAAGGATCAGTTTCTCCCCAAAGTACTAGCAGGGGATAGGTAATAGCTCACTAGGACGAGGTCCTGGAGGAGCCGTCAAAACAGATGCAAAAACCTTTTGCGCTCCCACATCACAAGAAGGACGATAAAGGATTTCCACCAATTCAGACGTAATGGCCTCGCGATTGCCATAAACTTGCTTTAAGGCACCACGAATACGAAATCGCTGACGGACTTGCTCAAATACAAACGGCCCAATAGCCGGTGCACTTACCAGCCTGTTGAAAAGTCCCATGACAGTTCTTAGGGGCCCAGGTAACTCTTCGGGACGATGATTAAGACTGCCAGCGCAGTTAAGCAATATACCGGCTTGAGCAATATTGGGAGAGTTAGCTAAAGTCATCAAAACCAGCAGCCCACCAATAGAATTACCTACAAAAACAGCAGGCTCGCCAACGTGCTTTTGCCAGAAATCTCTTAACAAGCCTTTCCAAAGGTCTATGGAGTAATCTAGAGCTGGTTTTTCAGAGCCACCAAACCCTAGAAAGTCTAAAGCATAGACCTGATATCCTGCAGATGCTAAGGCAGGAATATTTTTACGCCAATGACCAATGGATGCACCAAACCCATGGATAAGGATTAAGGGCGTACCATACCCTTCAATGGTGTACTGAATGTCATAGCCTCGCCAGTCCCAAGTATACGTCTGACCTTTGTCACTAATTTCCAAGGATTGGGATTGGGATGTTATGAATAAATGAAAAGATGTTGATTGAATGGATCGACTAAGAGTTGGGCCAGTCATGCCTGTAGATGAGCGCTACGATTTCTAATCTTTGCTTCATCGTATCTGTTTGTGCTCGCCTGCCGCAGCTCAGATTCTCTTAAGAGATTTTCCAACCAGCGATTGGTCGATTCCGGCAGCGGTGGAATCGGGTCCCGTTCATAATTTATGGCAAAACTGTGGATCCCTCCTGCACAGACACTATTGAGTGCTTGCTTAAGATCAATAGTACACTTGTCCTGAGTGCCTTCACCATCCTGGGGACGACGCAGTGGAATTGTCAGTAGTGGAATAGGAGCGTTGACTTGCCATGTGTAGAGCTCAGCCTTGGGCCTCTGATCACTACGACTGACCAGCACTTGATAATCAGTATCGCTAGGACCATAGGCAGAAATTGGCTCCCATCCGCGCAGTAGATCAATTTCTACAAAATGAGTATTACTGCCAAAAATTGCCTCACAGCGGTGCTCATAGTTATCACGCCCCCGCCCTGGACGCTTCTTCTGGGGAGTTAGCACTTCGATAATGGTAACCGTTGTACCAAGTTGCTGATCAACGATCTCTACATACTCTTCTTGAATCGTTTGAGGGACAGCAATATACGTTGGAATAGGTTGCTGTGAAAGGGGAGTCAATCCTTGTGAATTATTAATTTTTGAGCCCTGTCCTCCCTTAATGAAGGAAGGCTCATGAGAAGATTGTTCTACTACCAAACTGTCTTCTCCACTAACGCGATAGACTCGTTTCCGAATAACTATGTCATATCGCTCAGCGACCTTCTCTTGCAGAAGATTGGCCAAGGCAGTTACAAATTTTGGGTGGATTACAGGCCAAAGGTCGGGATGTTCCAGATAAGGGTTCATGCCGGGGAATATATCGGGCATTCAAAAACCTCTGAATGGTCGATGACTGAGTCTTTTTAATAAATCAGACGTAGTTGAGATAAGCAGCTATTTGATCCTGTTGCTAACCAGACAGCCTGAAATGAACCTCATGGAATTTTAGCAAGTAGAAAACTCAGTAGACTTCACGAAAAGTTCATAGTTACGGTCAATTTTAGCTCAGGATTCTCCATATGACTGCCGATAGTTGATTAACCTTCAAGATAAAGATTTCATAAAGGTAAGGGCAATACCTCAAATCATAAATATTTTAAATATCTATGCAATCTGTAGGATTTCATAAAACCCTTTCAATGGCTCGACTTGCTCAACAGGATTTTGACAAGATTTTCTGTAATGTTTGACGGCTTAAATTAAAACCACTAATAACGGCGCTATTCACTAGCTTGATGAGGAACGATGGAAATTTCGAGTAACGGATGGATTGTACTGGTGGTGATGCTGGCGGTCTTGAGTATTGGTGGAGGGGCAATTGCTATGTCCACTTTCAAGCCATTAGGTCAACGTGTCCCATTTACCACACCAATTACTGATTTATCTATCCCAATCAGCGGGGAAGCACGTCATCAGTTTAATCAAGGTGTACTGGCCTATCGTGAAGGTGCCTACACTAGAGCGAACAGTTGTTTTACAACAGTAATCGGGTGTGAACCGACCTTAGCTGAAGCGTTTCATAATCGAGGTCGCGCCCAGGCAAATCTAGCCAAAAAGCAAGATGCTGCCGATGATTTTGTCACAGCCAGCGCTATCTATGATCGACAAGGCACTAAATCAGGTATTGACTGGGTAAAAGCGGATTTAGAGGTGCTATCAAAGATATGATTCGCGACTGCAAAGCCCTTTATACTAACTTTGTAACTGGTGTGTACTCCGTTAGAGCATCGAGTGTAGAGAGGCTCAGAGGTTTTATCCAAACACTATTTGATGGTACCTTGAATTAGGTTTTGGGCATTCCTGTAACAAGGCTTTAAGGCTGGAAACCCATGGGCAACGATTTGAAGTTGTGATGAATGCCAATTAGGGTGAGTCGTCACACAAGTAAATTTTGCTAAATTGCAAGGGCATCAAGGTGATTCTTGAACACAATGCTTCTGGCAAAATGGCAGAGTTCAAGCGATTTGACTGCATCCTCTGCTGTATGCGCTGTACACCTTCTCGGAAGGATTATCTACCGTGCTGGGTTATATGTGAAGTTTTAACGTTAGAGAAGCGTGTAGTTCATCTATTTATTATTGATATCTTATTAGTTCAAAGCTGCTATGCGAATTTTAGTTACCGGTGGAGCTGGTTTTATTGGCTCTCACCTGATTGATCGGTTGATGGAGGCGAGTCATGAAGTGATTTGCCTGGATAACTTTTATACAGGGCGTAAGCAGAATGTTTTGCAATGGTTAAATCATCCTAATTTTGAGCTAGTTCGCCACGATGTGACTGAGCCTATTCGTATGGAAGTTGATCAGATTTACCATTTAGCTTGTCCAGCTTCGCCAGTGCATTATCAATATAATCCCGTCAAAACCATCAAAACCAATGTGATGGGGACCCTTAACATGCTGGGACTAGCAAAGCGGGTAAAAGCTAGATTTTTTCTGGCGTCTACTTCGGAAGTGTATGGCGATCCTGAGGTACATCCTCAGCCTGAAGAGTATCGAGGTAGTGTCAACCCTATCGGCATCCGTAGTTGCTATGACGAAGGTAAGCGCGTAGCAGAAACCCTGGCGTTTGATTACCACCGTCAAAACGACGTGGATATTCGAGTTGTTCGAATCTTTAACACCTACGGTCCGCGCATGTTAGAAAACGATGGTCGTGTGGTGAGTAACTTTATTGTACAAGCACTACAGGGGGTTCCTCTAACGGTGTACGGCGATGGTTCTCAAACTCGCAGCTTTTGCTATGTGTCTGATCTTGTGGAAGGATTTATTCGCCTGATGAACGGTGATTATATCGGTCCTATCAACATTGGAAATCCAGGTGAATACACTATTTTGGAGCTGGCTCAGTCAATCCAAAAAATGGTTAATCCTGATACCGAGTTGAAGTATGAACCACTGCCCCAAGATGATCCACGTCGTCGTCAGCCGGATATTACAAAGGCTAAAACGATGTTGGATTGGGAACCAATGATTCCATTAAGTAAAGGTCTAGAGCTGACAATATCAGACTTTAAAGCTCGTTTGGAAGCTGAGGGTAAACTGGCTATATCTGCGGCAAAATCAGTTTCCTAAATGATTTTGCCGCAGATACAGTTGGACGCTTTTGCTGCTGGTTATAGTTACCTCCGACATTGTCATGTTAGATATTCCTGAAGGGGGGGTAACAATCCAAACCATTTAGTTTAAGTC
Source organism: Cyanobacteria bacterium P01_C01_bin.118 (assembly GCA_039045805.1). Classification (GTDB taxonomy): domain Bacteria; phylum Cyanobacteriota; class Cyanobacteriia; order Phormidesmidales; family Phormidesmidaceae; genus Leptothoe. The sequence goes on along the minus strand of JBCCJR010000014.1, from coordinate 14,799 downwards.
GTTCAATTTATTCTTTAAGAAAGGAGTATTTATATGCGTGTATGCGTTATTGGTACGGGTTACGTTGGCTTAGTCACAGGTGTATGCCTTTCCCATATTGGACATGATGTAATCTGCATCGACAATAATGCAGAGAAGGTAAAGCTTATGCAGTCGGGACAATCCCCTATTTTTGAACCGGGGTTGTCTGAGTTGATGCAATCATCCATGGAAGCGGGACGCCTGACATTTACCACTGACCTGGGGGCGGGAGTATCCCATGGAGATATTCTCTTCATCGCAGTGGGCACGCCACCACTACCAACGGGAGAAAGTGATACTCGCTATGTTGAGGCGGTAGCCCATGGCATTGGTGAACATTTAAATGGCGGTTATAAGGTAATTGTTAATAAGTCTACAGTTCCCATTGGTTCTGGCGACTGGGTCCGGATGATTGTGATGGATGGAATGGCTGAGCGTCAACAGGTACCTGTGGGGGCTGGTGGTGCTTTAGCAAATAAGCCTGAGGCCCCTGGATTTGATGTGGTGAGCAATCCTGAGTTTCTGCGGGAAGGATCAGCGGTGTATGACACCTTTAATCCTGACCGGATTGTCTTAGGTGGCAGCAATCCCAAAGCAATTGCCATGATGAAAGAGCTTTATGAGCCAATCGTGGAGCGCAAGTTTGCTGAGGATTCTACAGCCCCTCAGGTACCAGTTTTGGTGACAGACTTGAGCTCTGCTGAGATGGTTAAGTATGCGTCCAATGCATTTCTGGCGACTAAGATTAGCTTTATCAATGAAGTGGCTAACATTTGCGATCGCGTCGGTGCCGATGTAGTGCAGGTAGCTCAAGGCATTGGCTTAGACTCTCGGATCGGTAGTAAATTTTTGCAAGCTGGCATTGGCTGGGGCGGTTCTTGTTTCCCTAAAGACGTCTCGGCGCTGGTTCACACCGCAGACGACTATGGCTACGAAGCCCAGCTACTCAAATCCACTATTGATGTCAATACCAGACAGCGTCTGCTTTCCCTAGAGAAGCTACAGCAAATCCTTAAAATCTTAAAGGGTAAAACCGTCGGACTTTTGGGACTCACCTTTAAGCCCGATACTGATGACATGCGTGATGCACCATCCCTGATTTTGATTGAGCATCTCAATCGTCTGGGGGCCAAGGTCAAAGCTTACGATCCCATTGTTTCTCAGAGCGGCATGCGCAATGGCATGACCGGAGTGATTGTGGAAACTGATGTTGAGCGTTTAGCCGATGGCTGTGATGCGTTGGTTCTTGTCACTGATTGGAAACAGTTTAAGGACTTAGACTATGCCAAGATGGCGAGCTTAATGAATACGCCCAATCTAATTGATGGTCGTAACTTCCTGGACCGCCAGGTGCTCGAAGAAGCTGGGTTTACTTACATGGGCGTTGGACATTAATTAAGTTCATTAAGTAAAAGTAAGCGGTGGGTGAATCACCCGCCGCTTACTTTTTTTGCTCTATAGATTTATCGGCAGATCGTAGCCCGTCAGTTTCTACCATCTGGTGAAGCCCAGCGGTCAAGAGCTCGCTTGCCACCCCAACGGGCTACGATTTCATCATCATAATCATCGGCAAGACGTACGACTGTGGTGACTGAATGCTTGAGTTCGATGCGATCGCAGGTTGACCCAACAAGACTGTGCTCAAAAACGATATCGTCTTCACTATCCAGTGCAAAACGACCAAATAAAATATTATCGTTTGCCCTGAGCAAATAATAAGTTAGCTCTGAAGTGGCATCAACATCGGTGACCACATAGGAGCGAGTCGTAATTAACGCCTCATTTTCACCCCAGGGCACCACACGTGTGGAAGCAACTGCCGACCCAATAGTAATAATAAACAGCGGTTCGTCTTCGAAGGCTACCGTCGCCTCCCCAAACAGTTCATCCATCCAGGGGGCAATGCGTTCGTAGCAAGTTTTCTGGGCTGAACTTTGAAAATCCATGGAGCGGCAGCAAAATTGACGACGAGTGGAAGACGTTAGTCAACATCTAACTAACATTCTCTCACCTATGTTTTACAGGTACTGAAAACTTTCTTGATGATGTTAATGCAGTCCGAGCAGTATTAAACTGAGAGTCAGGTTCGTTAAGGGGAACCAAATCTCTGAAACCGTTGAGTAACGACAACGAAACCGATTAGCCATCCACAAATTTACCCGATGATAGTGAGATAAAACTTGCTAAGACTTGATAAAAACAAACAAAGTTGACTAATTCGTCTGATTACTCATCATCTACAGATACCCCGGCAAAGTTTGACCAGTTAGCTGATGTCCATTACGAACAGGCCCAAGCTAGCTTAAGGCAAGTTATCGATGGTTTAGATTTAACCCCCCGAGAGCGAGAGGGTTTACAGCCCGAAATTGATAACCTGCTAGGTTTCAAAAAAAAGCTGGAGCAGGGTACCGTGCATTTGGCCGTATTTGGCATGGTGGGGCGAGGCAAGTCCTCATTGCTAAATGCCCTAGTGGGTCAACCTGTATTTAACACTGGTCCACTCCATGGGGTAACCCAAACGGTCTCCAGTGTAGGCTGGCAAGCAGCCAACAAAGGGGACTCTATTCAGCAAGTGTCTTTGACCGATCAAACAACCAGCGCCAGTGTTGAACTGTTGGATACCCCTGGCATAGATGAAGTGGGTGGGGAACAACGGCAGCTTCTAGCGGAACGGGTTGCCCAACAGAGCGACTTAATTTTATTTGTCGTGGCAGCCGATCTAACCCAGGTCGAATATGATGCCCTGGACTGGCTACGCCAGGTGGGTAAACCAATCCTGTTGATATTTAACAAAGTGGATCAATATCCTCCAGAAGAACGCTCATTGTTATTGGAGAAAATTCAAGAAAGAGTCAGCCCCTTGAGTATTTTGCCCGAGGATATTGTAGTGGCGGCCGCCTCTCCGTTGCAGATGACGACAGTCATAGAAGCTGATGGTCGTCGTTGTCAACGGCGCAAACGGGGAACCCCGGACATCCAGTCTTTAAAGCTAAGGATTTTAGATGTGTTGGAGCAGGAAGGGAAAGCCCTGATTGCCCTGAACACTCTTTTATATGCCGATACCCTTCAAGATAAATTGGTTGCGCGAAAACTAGAAATTCGTCAACGGCGGGCCGATGATTTGATTTGGCAAACCACATTGACTAAAGCAATTGCTGTCGCTGTAAACCCTTTATTACTAGCTGATGTGGCAGGCGGAGTGGCCGTAGATTTAGGGCTGGTGTTAGCTTTATCTAAGCTCTACGGATTGCCCATGACGCAAAAAGAGTCGGTGCAACTTTTACAAACGATTGCAATCTCCACCGGCAGTCTTTCCATTAGTGAGTTGTTAATCACTCTCGGTCTGAGTTCTCTTAAAGGCATCTTAGGTGCCGCTGGCCTTGCAACCGGTGGCTTAAGTCTGGCCCCTTATTTTTCAGTAGCCCTGACTCAGGCTGCTGTAGCCGGTGTGGCCACCTATGCCATCGGCCAAGTCACCCGTACTTACCTAGTTAATGGTGCAAGTTGGGGCGACCAGGGGCCTAAAGCCGTGATCGCTAAAATCATCAATGACCTGGATGAGGTGTCAATTATGGCGCGTCTCAAACAGGAACTCAAACAAAAACTGCACCGAAGTTAGTCATACTTAACCTCACATAGTTTTAGGAAACTACATCTTCCGAAAGACTGGCTTGAGCTGTTGCTTTTCTGCCGATAGACTATATCGGTCTACTCTCTGCTGATAGCAACTGGTTGTCAAGGGTTACCTGTCAGCGTTTTCTCTCAAGCACTTTCCTCCTCTTTTCAAATACCCATGCATCGGTTTACCGTCGAAGTCATTTCCCAAACTCCAAATCCTCAGCAGACTGTTTATGCTGCTATGCATCAAGATTACGCTGAAGGATTTGTATGGAACAAACGTCACGATTGGCCTTCTGAAGAAAAATGCGGTGACCTGATCATTAATAACCTGCTCAAAGGAGGCAGGGGACACTACGGCCCACTAGAGCATCCCCAAATCGTTCTGAACTGCGGCTGGTTACCCCATTCCACCATGCAACAAATTCGCACCCATCGAGTGGGCGTTTCTTTTGATGTACAATCCTTTCGCTACACAGGGTCTCGAATTTTAGAAGTGGTATCCGGCAAACGTTCTGTAGAGGAAGTATTTTATCTAAGGCCAGTCGGTGACTACAGCGATCGTCAGGGCAAAAAATACACCTACACAGAAGAGCTGCGCCAACAGGATATTACTTGGTGTTTAGAGGCTTGTGGGCGCTATAAAACAAGAATTAGTCAAGGATTTTCAGAAGAGCATGCACGGGGGCTGATTCCGTTTGACGTTCGCCAGCACTGGGTAATGTCAGCCAACGTGCGATCGCTCATGCATTTATTAGATTTACGATGGAAAGCTGACGCCCAGCTAGAAGCCCAAAAATTATGCGAAGTTATATGGCCCCACTTCCAAGATTGGGTGCCTGCCATCTCAGCTTGGTATGAAAAAACTCGCCTAAAGAAGGCTCGTCTAGCCCCCTAGGGGTTATTAACGCTTTCCTGAGTCTACCTTGCAATACATTAACTTGAATGTATTAGTTCTCAACTTTAATAACCTACCCTAAGAAGCTTGTCGATGCCTTATTACATAACCGCGGTTTTCAAGGGTTCCCCATAGACTAAAGAGGCTGAAATAGGCCTAACCGGTCATAGCTATGGACAGCTCTAATGGCTACATTTTATGGCTGAGGGAGCGCTTAGGCGCAGACCTCATGGTGCAATCGCTGGTTAACCAGGTTGAGGGCGCTGTTTTTGTTGCCCACTCAGCCGCTCAGGCAGTGGCCCGGATCGAACAAAGTATTCCTTATCTAGTAATTTTGTCAGGAACTTATCAAAACTGGTCGCCTGCCTTTGTAGACCGTTTAAGAGAGACAGTTAAGCCCTTAGGCACAACCATTGTTGCTTTGACACAAGCCCATGAGCCCAGCTGGTCTCCCCAAGAGGATCATCCAGGAATTGATGGTTTTTTTGTAGAACCGCTCAGTCAAGACGTATTGCAGCTATTAGTTAAATCAGCGGTTGCAAAAACCACACTTTAGTGAAATTTGAAGCTGTTACTGGCTTATGCACTAGCTACAGGCTTGATTGTCCGCAAGTATTCTCCTTAAAACACTAGTATTAGATAAACACTAAGGCAGATCTAGAGTGAGCACCTAACTCTTTTAATAACATGGCTCAACCTCAGTGCTGTTATATAGCTGTGTATCTTAAATCGCAATTTTCCTATTATGCTGGCCAAGACTAGATAAGGATAATCAACAGCTTGTTTGGACTCTAAAGTTGATGGTGTCTAAAACGATCAAAAATCAGCAAATCAAACGATTTAAATTTTGGCTAGATCAATCTCTACAAGAGGGCATCCAATATCAACATGCTCTCTTTCAAAGAATTTCTACGCTGGATTACGGCAAACGGCATCGACTCTATCAGCAGGCTCAGCAATTGGCTCAGCAAGGCGCTGACATCTTGATCACCTATGAGGGCAAAACCTGCAATCTCTGGGTTAACTTGCAAAAAAATCACCCAAAATAATTACCGATTTTGAGGACTTGTATTTAGGTAGATGGCCAGCGCATGATTTATCTACGGTTGCTGCAAGAACTTGCGACAAGTTTTTAACCCCTGTGCCAGATTACAACCAACGTTTATAATTTATTTTGATTTCAATAGGCAATATTTATGTATGTATTGATACACTCTTGTGATCCTTGTAATTCAAGGCCTAGAACATATTAGGGTTTACACAAACCTCATGGATTTCTGACAAGTTGCGAAAAATCCTCTGGGCGTTTTATTGAAAAGCGTGTTACTACTGTAGAAACACGGATAAATTCAACGGTCAGTTTCGCGTTTTTACATTGGTAGTGATAACTTTGAGCTTTGCTAACTATGGATTTTTTTTCGGTGTGTTGGCGAATGTGTACCACTGTAAGCGATTGTTCTGTACGTTGGATAGTCTGTTGATTTCATCAAGTCAGTCTTTTACCAATTGAGATAACCCAAAGGGGGCAATCTTTGAGATTTAACCATGTTGGTTGTTGATATCAGCTGTATGGCCTCATTGATATTGGTAGTGTGTTGATTTGATATCTTGATCTGTTGCATTTGAAGGAATACGAGGAAAGCGGCATGACCCAAGCAAACACCGTTCTTGAGGACTTGAGCCCTAGTAATGAGCTGGATTCGCTAATCGATCCTGAGGCTGGTAAGGCTTTTACGAGTTCCGAGGAAGACGCCCAGGGTGCTAAGGCTGCTAAGGCAACATCTCGACGTCGTAGCAGCTCGTCGTCAGCTCAGTCGAAAAAGAAGCACTACACTGAGGATTCTATTCGACTGTATTTGCAGGAGATTGGCCGTATTCGCCTGCTACGTGCCGAGGAAGAAATTGAGCTAGCCCGTAAAATTGCTGATTTACTTGAGCTTGAGCGGATTCGTGATGATCTATCCGATGGGATGGATCATGAACCAGATGATTCTGATTGGGCGGCGGCTGTAGATATGCCTTTACCAGCATTTCGTCGTCGTTTGCACCTTGGTCGCCGTGCTAAGGACAAGATGGTTCAGTCCAACCTTCGCTTAGTGGTTTCCATTGCTAAGAAGTACATGAATCGTGGTTTGTCTTTCCAGGATTTGATTCAAGAAGGCAGCTTGGGTTTAATTCGTGCAGCGGAAAAGTTTGATCACGAGAAGGGCTATAAGTTTTCTACCTACGCGACATGGTGGATTCGTCAGGCTATTACCCGTGCGATTGCCGATCAGTCTCGAACTATTCGTCTCCCGGTTCATCTTTACGAGACGATTTCTCGCATCAAGAAGACAACTAAGCTCTTATCTCAGGAGCTGGGCCGTAAACCTACAGAAGAGGAAATTGCTACTCGCATGGAAATGACCATCGAGAAGCTACGTTTTATTGCTAAGTCTGCACAGCTACCCATTTCCTTGGAAACTCCTATTGGTAAAGAGGAGGATTCTCGTTTGGGAGACTTTATTGAGTCTGATGGCGAGACCCCTGAAGATGAGGTGTCTAAGAGCCTACTGCGTGAGGACTTGGAAGGAGTACTGAGTACTTTGAGTCCCCGTGAGCGTGATGTGCTGCGTTTGCGCTATGGCTTAGATGATGGCCGGATGAAAACATTGGAAGAGATTGGTCAGATTTTTAACGTAACCCGTGAGCGGATTCGTCAAATTGAGGCTAAAGCTCTACGCAAGCTGCGTCATCCTAACCGTAATAGTGTTTTGAAGGAATACATCCGATAACACTAGTTACGAAAAAAAATTAATGATCGAGGTTGAGGGGTTATTCTCAGCCTCGATTTTTTTGGAAATTTAGGCTGAGACAGATAGGAGTAATTTGAAATCAGCTATGGTCGACCGCCATAAATAAGGTATTGAAAAAGTCTGTGGACAAAAGCGGTAGTTGTTGGTACTGTTGTTCTTGTTAGGGTACGTCTGTTCCCCTATGGTTCGTCCCGTGAGTAACCCATGGAATCTCTTACCAATGCTCAGGAAGAGCTTTATAACTGGTTAGCTGACTATATTCGTGAACATCAGCATTCTCCGTCTATTCGCCAAATGATGAGAGCGATGGGCCTAAAGTCTCCAGCTCCCATTCAAAGTCGTCTTGATCATCTCAGGAAAAAAGGCTATATCGATTGGAACGAGGGAAAAGCCAGAACAATTCGTATTTTGCAAGGAGGTGGTGTCCCCATCAAGGGAACGATTGCCGCGGGTTCTATGGTGGAAGCGTTTGTTGACGTAGCCGAAGAACATCTTGATTTATCGTCTTTACCGATTAAGTCCCAGGATTATGCCCTACGGGTCCGAGGCGACAGTATGGTTGACGCCTTGATTGATAATGGAGATTTCGTCATTATGCGGCCCGTTGACGATCCGCGGAGTGTCCGGGACGGCACTATTGTGGCAGCGCGAGTAGAAAGTGCAACCACGTTGAAATACTTGTATCGCCAGGGAGATGATGTGGTGCTCAAACCTGCTAATCCCAATTACGAGCCTATGGTGTATCCGGCTCAAGATGTGGATATTCAAGGGCGTTTGGTGGCCGTTTGGCGCAGCCATGAGTTGATTTGAGCTGCAGCATAATGTCGAGTCTTTGCTCGACTAAACTGGAAGCGCACAAGGATTCAACAAAGCTTCTATGGTGAATGAGTTGGGGAATCGCTGGCGGTGTTGGCTTACTGTTGCGATCGCACTACTGGCAATAAGTCTGAGCAGCTGTACGACCATAGCATCCTCGTCAACTCCCTCCCAAAATCGCCAAAATAGTCACATCCTAGAATTTGTCCCCAGGCAATCTTTACTCACCGCAGTTATTAACACCAGAATAAAGCCAGACAAACTCTGGCGAAGCTCCACGCTAGCCGTAGAATTTAAACGGGTAAGCGACTCACTGTTTGCCCCTCTAGCGATTGATTTTGATCAAGATATTCGCCCCTGGTTAGGGGATGAAATTGCTATTGTAATCACTGACAAAGATCTCGACCGGGATCAGCGCAATGGTCGTCAAACGGGGTACTTGTTGGCGGCAGATATTGCCGACGGTGAACGATTACGAGAATTTTTAGAGTTATTTTGGCAACGACAGTCAGTATCCGGGCATTCACCCGTCTTAGCCGAAGACAGTGGTGTGCCCATTATTGCGGGAGAAGCATCCCAGCCAAATCGAAAGATAGCAACAGCAGTCGTTGGCGACCATACATTGCTGATTGCTAACGACATTAAGGTCTTACAACAAAGTTTACGGGTCGCCCAAGCCCATGACCTTCAGCTGATAGGGCGTGACTGCTGCTCGACTAATTGGGTTAACCTGCAGGTACCAGATTTTTTGGATTGGCTGGGAATAGCCACCCCTGAGAAATTACAGCTTATATCGACATTTCAATGGCAACAACTGCAGGCTGCAATAGAGCTGAACTCCCAGAAAATTGTCATTAATACTGTACTAACGGGATTTAATAACTCGGTCCTAACATCCCCAGACCGGGGTTCCGATGTATCCGGATCAGCCCCTCCCAGTCAGTATGTGCCGACCGATGCTGCTTGGGCAGCCATGGGGCATGATCTTCCCCATCTATGGACAGAAATCAACCGTGAATTAACCCACTATCAAAATTTGCCCTCTGTTATCCAGCAGGGACAGCAATGGCTCTCCACTCAGCTTGCTCAATCCCTCGGAATACCGCTCACCCGGCTATTGGCAGATTACTATGCTGTCGCTCAATTAGCCGATGGAACCTGGTTATTAGCGGCGAATAATAGCAATCCAATGTGGATAGAACAGCTAGATACATTGGCCATAAATCAGGGATTGACAGTGAGTCAGCTTACCCTTAAGGGACATCTAGTGACCGTATGGAGTCGTTTAAAGACTCATGTGGATGGTCGCAATCAGGAAACTACTGTCGAAACAGACGTTGTCGGCGTTCACACTCAAATCGATACAGATAATATATTTGCCACTTCCCTGGCCGGATTGACACAGGCTTTGACAACTCCTAACTTATCCACAACTCAACAATTTCAGCATGCCCTACAGTCCATGGATAGCCCTAATCAGGGTTATTTTTATGGAACTTGGTCAAAATTAGATCGTCTCTTAGAGAGTAATCGCTGGTTTTCCCTGGTAAAGCCCATTTTGCAGCCATGGAGCCAATCGATTGATGCGATAGCAGTCACTAGCTACGGTCAAACAGCCAATCAATCGACCGGAACAGTCTCAATTCTTTTGAAGAATTGAGTATCTCAAGTTGAAGCCAGGAGTCTCACAATTGGGCAGCCTGGCTAATGTGGGGACGAACACTTTTATGTTCGAGTTCAGCAGACTTCGCTGATGAGCCTGGTAAAAGTGCTAGTTTGAACATCTGTAAAGTTAAACTATAGGTTATTGATATTTAGCTATGACAATCTCTATGGATTTAGGTGTTCATGTAATTGAGCCCAGCGGTATCTTAGATGGCACCCAGACCAATGCATTTCGTCAGCAAGTAGATGTGGCATTGGAAAAGGGCACTAAGATTTTGCTAGTTGATCTAAAGGACATCACATTTGTAGATAGTTCTGGTCTGGGCGTTTTAGTTGCATGTTTGAAAAACGCCCGTACCGTTGGTTCTAAGATGTATGTTTGCTCTATAAACGATCAGATCCGCATGCTGTTTGAACTAACCAGCATGGACCGGGTATTTGAGATTTTTGAAGATAGAGCTGCCTTTGAAGCAGCTGTTCTCAAATAAGCTGTCAGAAAAGTTGGCAATTAAATTTCTATACAGGCTGCTGAAGGCATATCTCCAAAGGAGAGGTTGTGCCAACAGCAGCCTACTGCGCATAGTTTTTGTCATCTGCGAATTTCAATACTCGCAGTAGATATGCCGGTCACGAATCTCTAGATTAAGTAGACTAGGAACAAACCGTTCTTACACTCGATTAAAAATCTATGGTGCTTTTTGGACTTGGTGGTTTAGGTAAAAAAGCGACAATGCCATCTGCTACAGACGCATTACCAGGCCGTACAGAAAAAATGCCTGTTCCTAAGCAGCATTACGTTAACAGCAATCCATTACAGCCCCCTTTTCCCGAGGGTATGCAAACAGCAATGTTTGGTTTGGGATGCTTTTGGGGAGCAGAGCGCCGATTTTGGCAGCAAGACGGCGTATTTTCCACTGTTGTAGGCTACAGCGCTGGTCATACGCCAAACCCCACCTACCGTGAGGTTTGCTCTGGCATGACGGGTCATAACGAGGTAGTCCTGGCAGTTTTTGACCCCGCGATAATCAGCTATGAGCAACTGCTCAAGGTCTTTTGGGAAAGCCACAACCCCACCCAAGGTATGCGTCAAGGCAACGACGTCGGAACCCAGTATCGTTCTGGTATCTACACCTATTCTCCCGAACAAAAGGCCGCAGCTGAAAAATCCCTGGAAATGTATCAGCAAGCCCTGAACCAGGCTGGGCACGGTACTATCACCACTGAAATTCTAGAAGCGTCTGAGTTTTACTACGCTGAAGACTACCACCAGCAGTATTTAGCAAAGAACCCTAAGGGCTACTGCGGCTTAGGAGGCACCAATGTAGTGTGTCCCATCGGTATGGGTGTAAGCGCTGACAGCTGAGTTTAGACATACTTTCAAACAACTTGAAAGTCAAACGGCTGTGAGCTTGAGATCACAGCCGTTTGACTTATTCAGTGGTCTAATTTATCATCAGCCTAACGGCACCAGACTAGATAAGCCGAACTCCACAGTTATACCGACTTAAAACTGTTGCAAGAATCTAAGGTCACTGGCATACAGCCGACGAATATCATCGATCTGGCTTTGAACCATAGCTAAACGCTCCACACCCAGCCCAGCTGCAAAGCCGCTGTAAATGTCTGGATCATATCCGACTGCTTTAAGTACGTTGGGGTCAATCATGCCACAGCCCAACACCTCTAACCATTTCCCTTTCCACTTCACATCCACCTCAGCCGAAGGTTCAGTAAAGGGGAAATAGCTAGGTCGTAATCGCACCTCAATATCCCCAAACAAAGCTTCCAAAAATAACTGAATAGTGCCTCGCAGATCGGCAAAGGTAATATTTTTATCAACTGCAAAAAACTCAATTTGATGGAAAACAGCTGCATGGGTAGCATCCACCGTATCGCGCCGATAGCAGCGGCCAGTTGCCAATACCCGTAAAGGAGGTTCATGGGACTCCATATAACGAATCTGGGTATTAGAAGTATGAGTTCGCATCATTTTGCCGTTGGGCAGATACAGAGTGTCCTGCATATCCCGAGCTGGATGATCGGGCAAAAAGTTCAAGGCTTCAAAATTGTAATAGTCTTCTTCAATTTCAGGACCGCTGGCCACCGTATAACCCAGACCCACAAAAATATCCGTAATCTGATCGATGATGCTGTTAATAGGGTGTATCCGCCCCTGGGGCAAGTAGGTGCCCGGCATAGAGACATCCAGAGTTTCAGCCTCTAGCTGTGCTTGAATTTTAGCGTCCTGCAGCGATGCTTTACGTTGATCAATACTGGTTTGCAGGGAAGTTTTAACCCGATTAGCCAGGGCTCCGATCCGGGGACGATCCTCGGCGGATAATTTACCCATGCCCCCTAAGATTTTAGAAAGTTTACCTTTTTTGCCCAGATAGCCCACCCGAAACTGATCGAGTTCTTCTAAGCTACCTAAGGTGGCAATCTCGTCGTTGGCTTCCTGCTGCAATGTACTTAGCTGCTGCTCTAGGTCGGTGGTCATGCTGGCCAAAAGTAGGGGGATAGGAGGGGCATAAACGGCAATCTTTAGTCTACACCGAAGCTTTGATTCCCCATGAAACTATTAATTAGCAATGATGACGGTATTTTTGCAGCCGGCATCCGAACTCTTGCTAACACCCTGGCTGCCAAAGGTCATAACGTAACTGTTGTCTGTCCTGACCGTGAACGGTCTGCCACTGGCCATGGCATCACCATGCACCGGCCAATTCGCGCCGAACAAGTGACATCAATTTATGACGAGAGCATCGAAGCCTGGGCTTGCTCAGGCACTCCAGCAGACTGCGTCAAACTCGCCCTTGATGCTTTATTGGAAAGTCCTCCCGACTATGTACTCTCAGGGATTAACCATGGTGCTAACCTGGGCAACGATGTTCTTTACTCGGGTACAGTATCTGCCGCTATGGAGGGTTTGCTAGAAGGGATTCCAAGCCTGGCAGTGAGTTTAGCCAGTTTTACCTCCTCAGATTTCCAACCAGCGGCTGATTATGTCTGTCAGGTTCTACCACAGCTATCCCACCTAAATCATCCTCTATTGCTAAATCTCAATATCCCAGCACTGGTCAAATCCAAAATCCAGGGGGTCAAAGTGGTGCGCTTAGGGGTACGCCGATATCGTGATCTATTTGAAAAGCGCATTGACCCCCGAGGCAAGACCTATTATTGGCTAGCAGGAGAAGTCCTCGAAGAAAGCGATACCGAGTCACCCCATGGTTTACCCAACAGCCTGACCACATCGCAAAATCAAGACTTTATGTCTCGTTTCACTACTGATGCAACAGCAATTAAAGCTGGTTATATTACGGTGACGCCTCTTCATTACGATCTGACCGCATACACTGACTTGCGTGAACTACAGCAGCAATTGTCCCAGGTATGATCACATTAAAGCCGAAGAAAGTGCGCCCGTTTTTGATGGGGCTTTGGGCAAACTGGCTGTAAGCAACATGGCCTAATTCAGAAATTATGAGCAAACAGGCCAACCCAAGGCGAAGAGCTAGATTCAATACAAAAAAATTAATATTTTTTGATGTGCGCTCTATGGCTTGATCTATAAAGACAGTTTGGGTTTACAGAGATTTTGTCTGAATCAGTGGGTAAGATTACTCCTGATCGCCACCTATTTCTTCAGAAGAAAAGGGGATACGCTACGCTAATGGGCTTCAAGAGCTAATCAACCGCCATTCAGCAAGATTCGCGTCCCTCATTAACGTCATTTTTAGCCACGATGTCCGACTCGAATGCTCAATTCACGATTCATTTTTGGGGAGTACGGGGAAGTATTCCTTGTCCTGGGGCCGAAACGGTTCGCTATGGTGGCAATACATCCTGCATTGAGATGCGGGTCAATGGTGAACGTTTAATTTTTGATGGTGGTACAGGACTACGGGAACTAGGACAACACCTGTTGGATGAAGGCAAGCCCATCCAAGCAAGTATGTTTTTTACCCATTCCCATTGGGATCACATTCAGGGATTTCCCTTTTTTGTACCAGCGTTTTTACCGAGTAATCAATTTGAGGTTTACGGGGTCATTTCTCCTAACGGGGCAACGATTGAGCAGCGACTCAATGACCAAATGCTTCATCCCAATTTTCCGGTGCCCTTGCAAATTATGCAGGCTCAGCTCAAGTTTTGTGATCTCTCAGTGGGTGAGAATGTCGCCATTGGTGATATTAACGTAATTAACGCTCTGCTGAATCATCCTGGAGAAGCAGTTGGCTATCGTGTGGAGTGGAATGGCTTAGCCGCTGCCTACATAACAGATACCGAACACTTTCCCGATCGACTAGATGAAAACGTGCTGTACCTGGCGCAAAATGCTGATGTGATGATTTACGACTGCACCTATACGGATGCTGAATATAACTCCGAAATTAGTAGCAAAGTCGGTTGGGGGCATTCTACCTGGCAAGAAGCTGTGAAATTAGCCAAGGCTGCAAATGTTAAAAAGTTAGTCGTATTTCATCATGATCCATTACACGATGATGATTTTATGGATGATATTGGACGCAAAACCGCTACAGAGTTTCCCAACAGCATAGTAGCTCATGAAGGTATGATCCTAGATCTAGCTGAAATCAAGGCCTTAGAGTTAGCTAATCATTAAACTGACCTGCAGTTTTCCAAATTATTTTTCCAAATACGATAAGACTTACAAACTTTTGTAAGCTCCATCACATTTTGTAGACACACTTTGGTCTAAGCCTAAGTTTGAGGAACTACAGCGGTTTCGATCCTAACGAGGTACGACGTACGACCTCAAAGCCATTGCTAGCTAAAATAGTTGCGTACCTTACTCGATCTGAAAACGCTATGGTACCCAAAACAATGTCAAAGAAATAAATTATTCATTTATTTCTTTTGATACAACTCTAAAGCGGGTGACGCGATTCGAACGCGCGACATTCACCTTGGCAAGGTGACGCTCTACCACTGAGCTACACCCGCATTTGCCTTGTTTTTGACATT
>JBCCJR010000013.1:0-33650 GCA_039045805.1 Cyanobacteria bacterium P01_C01_bin.118 | reverse complement strand
TCTGGTGACTTCCTTGAGGTCTATATGGTCCCAGGGGCAGCCTGTATCGGTTGCTGATGTGATGACGGCTGTGCATGCATTGGATACCCATCGACAAGATGATTTGGGTCAGTTGCACGGGGACGTTATCGCTCGTACCCGTCGCGGTGAAACTATTCGTGCTAAAACGTTTCGGCAGCGTAAATACGTTAATGCTTTGCGATCGCAAGATCTGATTTTTTGCACTGGGCCAGCGGGGACAGGAAAGACGTTCCTGGCAGCTATGGTGGCGGTTCAAGCCATTCTTGAGCAGCAGTATGAGCGGTTGATATTGACGCGACCTGCTGTTGAAGCTGGCGAGAGGTTGGGGTTTTTGCCAGGGGATTTGCAGCAGAAGGTCGATCCTTACCTGAGGCCTCTATACGATGCACTCCATGAACTCATCGATCCTGAGCGTATTCCCGGTTTGATGGAGCGCGGCATTATTGAAGTAGCTCCCCTGGCTTACATGCGTGGTCGTACTTTGAGTAATGCCTTTGTGATTTTGGATGAGGCGCAAAATACAACGCCTGCTCAAATGAAAATGGTCCTTACTCGATTGGGCAACAAATCTCGCATGGTGGTGACGGGTGATATTACCCAAACAGATTTGCTCAATGGTCAACAGTCAGGCTTATCCATGGCGGTAAAGGTGCTTAAAGATGTCGATGGTATTGCATTTTCAGAGTTGACTAAGGCTGATGTTGTGCGCCATCCCTTGGTGCAGCGGATTGTCGCAGCCTATGAAAAATATGAAATGTAGATGGAGCCCGTCTACATTTTTTGAATCCTTATGGATATTGAATTGTACTGAAGGCGGCATTGATTATGGCGATTCTCCATGGCAGTTGGCTCTCCACTCAGCAACGATTTTTTGTTTGGGCCGAAACGTGGCGTCGACTTGAGGCGACTGTAGCCCATGATGGTGATGTGCCATTCCATCCCTATGGTTTGAGTGCCGATGAGTTTCAGGCATTGCCTGGTGATCAATGGAATCTGGGGCTGTTATTAGAGCGGTTGCAGGCACGATGGCATGACTGTGTGGTGTCAGTGCCAACGGTGATAGCACAAGATGGGCATATATGTCCTCTGCTGTCTGGGCAGGTTCAAAGTACTGATGCTGTTCTATACCCCTGGAGAGTGTCTGGGGTGATGTTGCCTGCTGCGACGGCTTTACAATTGCTGACAGGGTTACCCCTAGGTGCAGATGCCAGTTTAGTGGGAGGGAATCTCCGTTACTGGTCTCATATGGCCCGCTGGAGTTTAGACTTGATGGCTCGCGGTAAGTTTGTGCCGACGGTGAGTGCTGACGGTAGCGGTGCGATCGCAGCCTGGCAGCTATTGCTAAATAGCGCTACGGATCAGGCTAGACTGCGGCAGTTTTCCGAGCGTATGCCTCTGGTGAGTCGGTTGTACGAAGCCATCACCGTGGCGCGTAAGCAGCCTGCCGCGACAAAAACTAAAACTACAAAAACCCGCAAAGCCAAATCTAAAACCACTAAGGCTAAAGCCTCTTCAGCCCTTCCAGTTGCTATCTCATTTCCCGTCGAGGCGTCTCCATTATTGCAAGATTTCTTAGCAGCTATTGTTTCGGCAAAGGTTCGTGATTTATCTCAGGCTCAGCCTTTACCAGCAACTGCTCCCCTTACAAAAGATTTGCCTCTACGGGAATGGGTGGGAGCATTAACGCAAGAAAAGAAAAAACGATTTGAATCCACCCCGGTTGGATTAGTGCGTTTAAATGAAGCCCTTAATACCTGGAAATCTCCGCTGCAGAATCTAACAGCTGAAGCCCTTGATTCATTACATGTCGGGTTTCGTCTGGCTCCACCACCCAGTGGCGGACTCAACTGGGCATTGCATTATGGGTTAGAGGCCTCAGATGACGAAAACTTTTGCCTTGATGCCCAGGCTATATGGCAGCATCCCGTTGATCAACTGGACTATCGAGGACGTACGATAGATGCCCCTCAGGAAAAGCTACTGGCCGGTTTAGGCCGGGCTGCACGTCTTTGTGAGCCCATTAAACACACGTTGGCCGAGCCCAGTCCCAGTGCCTGTCTGTTAGATCCCATTCAAGCATTCGAATTTATTAAAGCGACTACGAGCCGATTGCAAGACAATGGTTTTGGCGTCACTTTGCCAGAAAACTTGGTAGACCCGACGCAGTCCAGCGCTAGTCGTTTGGGACTGAGTGTCAAGGCAATGGCTCCCCCCCGCAAGCAACAGCGTCTGGGATTACAGAGTTTGCTTAATTTTGATTGGGAATTGTCCATCGGTGGTCAAAGTGTCAGTCAAAGTGAATTTGAGCAGTTGATTGCTCAACAAACACCGCTAGTAGAAGTCAATGGGCAGTGGGTCGAACTTCGCCCTCAGGACGTCAAGGCAGCCCAGTCATTTTTTACTAGTCGTCAGATTAAAAACAAGCTTTCTGTTGAGGAAGTTCTCCGCATTAGTAGTGGAGATGGCCAGCTGATTGACAAGCTACCAGTGGTTTCTTTCCAGGCATCAGGAAAACTGGAGGAACTGATCACAACTCTAACCACGGGTAATCAAAGCCTTGAAGAAATAGCTGAGCCTGATGGGTTTAAGGGAAAGCTGCGGCCTTATCAGGCGAGGGGAGTATCCTGGCTGTCATTTTTGGAGCAGTGGGGCTTAGGGGCTTGTTTAGCCGATGATATGGGTTTAGGCAAAACCATTCAGTTCATTGCGTTTTTGCTTAATCTAAAGCAGGATTCAATATTAACAAAACCAGTTTTATTGGTTTGTCCTACCTCTGTTTTGAGCAATTGGCGACGGGAGGTGCAAAAATTCGGTCCTGAGCTATCAACGTTGATTTATCACGGTGATAAGCGGCCTAAAGGATCAGCGTTTGTAAAGCAGGCTCAAAAAACAAACCTGGTCATTACTAGCTATACCCTGGTCTATCGTGATCTTAAAGAATTAAAACGAGTTGATTGGCAAGGTGTGGTCTTAGACGAAGCTCAGAATATCAAGAACTCTGATGCTAAACAATCCAAAGCTGTCAGGGAACTAGAAAGTGATTTTCGAGTGGCGTTGACGGGTACACCAGTAGAGAATCGACTATCTGAGTTGTGGTCTATTATGGATTTCTTGAATCCCAACTATCTAGGACCTAAAAATTTCTTTCAGCGTCGCTTTGCAACGCCGATTGAGCGTTACGGAGATACTGATTCCCTACGGACATTACGGGGCTTGGTTCAGCCTTTTATCCTAAGGCGTCTTAAAACTGATCGCACCATTATTCAAGACTTGCCTGAAAAGCAGGAAATGACTGTTTTCTGTGGTTTGTCGGCAGAGCAGGCTCGTCTGTATCAAAAGGCTGTGGATGAAGCATTAGCTGCTATTGATGACGCCGACGGTGTTAAACGTCGAGGCATGATTTTGGGGTTATTGGTGAAGCTTAAGCAGATTTGTAACCACCCCGCTCAGTACTTAAAGCAGACATCTCTAGGAAAACAGCGTCGCTCTGCGAAGCTTCAACGTCTAAATGAGATGCTTGAAGAGGTGATCTTAGAAGGAGATCGGGCACTTATTTTCACCCAGTTTGCTGAATGGGGAAGTTTGCTGCAGGCTCACCTCAAAGAACACTTAGGGGAAGAATCGCTTTTTTTATATGGCAGTACTTCGCAACCAGCCCGTGAAGCGATGGTAGATCGGTTTCAGCAGGACCCCAATGGCCCCAAGCTATTTATTCTTTCTCTCAAAGCCGGAGGGGTGGGGCTTAACCTGACCCGTGCCAATCATGTATTTCATTTTGATCGCTGGTGGAATCCTGCAGTTGAGAATCAGGCTACGGACCGAGCGTTTCGCATTGGTCAAACCCGCAATGTACAGGTCCATAAGTTTGTCTGCAGCGGCACCTTAGAAGAACGTATTAACGACATGATTGAGAATAAAAAGGCTCTGGCCGAGCAAGTTGTGGGGGCGGGTGAACAGTGGTTGACTGAACTTGATACAGATCAGCTACGCGAACTGTTGCTGCTTGATCGCAAAGCTGTGATTGATGAAAGCTAGAAAAATTCGAAAGGGTCAGCTAGTTTAACTGTCTGTACGTAAAGCAGACGTAATAAAAGGGCTGCTGTGGATAAAGTTCTTATGAGATTTGGGGCGGTTTGCTCCCAGGGATAAGGCTCCTGGGGCTTCTTAAAAAGATTAAAAAATCAGTCAGAGAGTGTGTTCTACAGGTCGATGACGTCAGGATATTTTTTCAAAAGCTGTGCCACTGAAAAACCTGGACTAATCCTGATGGAAGGGTTTAGTAACGGTTGATATTTAGTTAGATATGGCCCTCGATGCGATCTGAGTATATGGTTCGGTCGCGCGGAATAAGTGTGTTGAGTGATGTAGATCCTAATGTCACTCTGATGTGAGTCACTTGGTCTTTGCCGATGCGCTTCTACGCTAAGTATGGGTGCGTCAGTCTAGCTCAAAAAGCTTACAAATGTCAGTAGACCCAATCGTGCAGATTGTTCCCTGCCTGTATGGTACGGGCACACTATATCTACGAGGGCTAGACGGCCTTGACTGTTACTAAAGTTCACCGCCCATGGTTATGGATGCAACGTCTTCTCAACTTACTACAGATGCTGATTTGGCAGCCCCCAGCTCTGTTGCGATCGCTACAGCTGATTCTGGAAAGGAGGAGCCAAGCGATAGCGATATCAAAATGCTGCTATCAAAAGACGATGATGGCACTGTAGACACTTTAGACGTTGATAAATTGGCAGCTGCGGCTGGGCGTCGTACAACCGATTTAGTTCGTCTCTATCTACAGGAAATTGGCCGTGTTCGTCTGCTTGAACGAGATGAAGAGGTTGCTGAAGCCCAACTGGTTCAGAGCTATATGCGTCTTCTAGAGCAGCGTAAAAAGGCGGCTGAATCGCAAGAAGGAATTTTGGCAACCTATGTATTGCTTTTAGAAACTCGCGATCGCATGACGGCCCAGTTAGGTCATCGCCCTTCCCTTGAGCGGTTAGCTAAAGAGTGTGATATTCAATCAGCCGATTTAAAGCCAACGCTGCAAGCGGGTAAGCGCCAGTGGGCTGAGTTAGTTGGGCTTTCCGTCCAAGAATTGGATGAAACGTGTTCCGAGGGCGTACGGGCTAAGGAGCACATGATCAAGGCCAACCTGCGTCTGGTGGTGTCAGTGGCCAAAAAGTATCAGAATCGCGGTCTGGAACTGCTGGACCTGATTCAAGAAGGTACTTTGGGTCTGGAGCGGGCTGTAGAGAAGTTTGATCCGACTAAGGGCTACCGCTTTAGCACCTATGCTTATTGGTGGATTCGTCAGGGCATTACCCGAGCGATTGCTACCCAAAGTCGCACCATTCGCCTACCGGTACACATCACCGAAAAGCTAAATAAAATCAAAAAAGCTCAGCGCAAAATTTCACAAACTAAAGGTCGGACGGCCACAGTTGAGGACATTGCTCGCGAGCTTAATATGACTGCATCTCAAGTCCGTGAGGTGCTCCTCAAGGTGCCACGGTCGATCTCCTTAGAGACTAAGGTTGGTAAGGAGCGCGATACCGAATTAGGCGATCTTTTAGAAACTGATGCTCTATCGCCTGAGGAGCTAGCCGTTCGGGATGCGTTACGCCGTGATTTACAACAGCTTTTAGCTGATTTAACCACCCGTGAACAAGAAGTTATTCGTCTGCGGTTTGGTTTAGGCGATGGGGTGCCTTACTCCCTAGCCGAGATTGGCCGTACCTTAGAACTCTCCCGCGAGCGCGTGCGCCAAATTGAATCTAAAGCGTTGCAAAAGCTACGCCAGCCCAAACGTCGTAATCGTATTCGCGATTACTTGGAAGCGTTAAGCTAATTTTTTGACTTTGCACGGTCTACTGTCAAAGAGTAAAGGCCGATGGTGAAATCACTGTCGGCCTTTCCTTATGGCGCTATAGGCTACAGGAATAGACTGTTTGAGTTAAAAAAACCAGCGGTTATCACCGCTGGCTGGACAGGAGTAATCGCTGGAACAAGGAAATTAATTGTGCCTTGTTTCTGCTAGCAGAAGTGGTCAAGGGTGACAGCCGCTACCGAGGCAAAGACCGTAATCCCAAGGCCGACAAAAGGATTTTGACCTTGACTAACGGCAAAAGATGTAATGATGCCTGCACCAAGGGCTGCGAGCATCAATGCACCTAACCAATCTTTCTGAGCATTGTACATAGAGCGCAATTGGGAAAATAACCACGGAGACAATTACGCTCAAATTATCACCACCGCTGAACTTCTATGAAGTAACCGGGATATTCTGTAATCAAGATTTAGGGTCAGAGATATTTTGTTACAAATCTCTGCCGTGTATGACCAAATATTTAGCTTTGGTCGCTGGGAATAAGTGCTTTTGCCTCAAGGTATCTAAGGGGGTATGTGATCTAGGCTATGGAGGTGGCGATGTGAACGTTATGGATCAGTTGAGCCACTTTGGCTAAATCTTTGTCCCCTGGAGCATGTTCCACTCCGCTGGATAGGTCAATGCCGTCGGGGGTAAGTAAAGATAGGGCTTGGGCAACATTATTGGGCCGAAGGCCCCCAGCTAAAAACCAGGGTTTTGGCGGCTGAAAGTTTTGTAGTTCTTGCCAGTTTAAGGTGTGTCCGGTGCCGCCTAGTTGGTCTGGGTGATAGGCATCCAGTAGGAAAGTATCAACATAAGGTCCGTAATCTTCTACTTGGATTAGGTCGTTAGGATGGCGAATACGGAGCGCTTTAATCAGTTCTACGCCAGGTAATATCGTACGAATTTGCTGACAATAATTGATGGATTCTTGTCCGTGAAGCTGTACGCCGCTAAGCTGTCCAATGGTGACTGTGTGTTTGACCTGCTCCAGGGATGCATTGGCAAAGACCCCAAAGCGATCGACGGCAGGTAGCGCTTGAACAATGGTGTGAATCGTGTCGGGTGAAATGTAGCGTGGAGACTGTTTGACACAGATAAACCCCAGGACAGAAGCTCCCATGGTTGCGATCTCAACTGCCTGATTGGTTTGAGTCAATCCACAAATTTTAATGCGCATAAATCATGGTTTAACAATAGTTAAGAGAGATTCGGCAATCCGGTAACGCGATGGGGAAACCCCGTCATTACAATAAAGTCAGGTTGTCCAGTTAATCGAATTCAACGCGTTTGTAGTTTACATTGCAATAAGATCTGGGTCTTCCCTGAAAAAAACTTACAGTTTTGACTGTAAGCGTAGTTTTGATAGGACCATTTTAATAATCCTGTTCCTAGTGTCCCTAGGCATATCCAAGGTATATCACTATGCAATCTGGTTGGCGCGTTGGCGCGATTTTTGGCATTCCTCTATTTATTGATACGTCATGGTTTTTTATTGTCTTATTGATGACGTTTGCCTATGGCAGTGATTTGCTAGGGGATGGCTTTCCGTTTCCCGTTGCGGCAGTGGTGGGATTGGTGATGGCATTGCTTTTATTTGGTTCTGTCTTGCTCCATGAGTTGGGCCATAGTTTGGTCGCTCGACGTCAAGGAATCCAGGTAAATTCGATTACCTTGTTTTTGTTTGGTGGGATTGCTTCGATTGATAAGGAGTCAAAAACTCCTGGGCAAGCCTTTCAAGTTGCGATCGCAGGCCCCCTAGTAAGTTTTTGCCTATTTTTGTTGCTGACGGCAGTGTCCTGGGTCTTACCAACTCAAACCGTTGCGGCTTTGGTGGTGGGAACTATTGCCCGGATCAATTTGGTCCTTACCCTGTTTAACCTAATTCCAGGTCTACCTTTGGATGGTGGTCAAGTGCTTAAGGCGGCTGTTTGGAAACTGACAGGTAGTCGAGCCCAAGGGGTGCGATGGGCGGCTCGGGTGGGTCAGCTGCTGGGATGGATGGCTATTACCATTGGTATCTATGCATATTTAAGTACCCAGCGCTTTGAATTATTGTGGTTGGCGCTGCTAGGCTGGTTTGCTGTGCGCAATGCTGGGGCCTATAACAGGGTCAGTGATTTACAGGATGCGATCGCTAGTCTTAAAGCTAGAGATGCCAGTGTACGTGAGTTTAAGGTGATCGACGCTACGATGACCCTACGAGCATTTGCTGACAATCAGCTATTGCATGAAGCTAAGCCGATTGTCCATTTCGCAGCTTCGAATGGTCGTTATCGTGGCATGGTTGCCCTGGATGATTTGCGTCAGATTGAGCGGAGCCGTTGGGAAACAATGACGCTACAAGAAATTGCTCATCCGTTGTTAGATTTGCCTCACGTACGTGAAGAGACGCCATTATCCAAAGTAATTACGGACCTTGAGGAAAACGACCTTCGCCGCATTACGGTGCTGTCGCCAGCAGATGCTGTTTCTGGGACCATTGACCGTGGTGATGTTGTAAGAGCGTTGGCTAAACGTCTTAATTTCCCAATTTCAGAAGCCATTATTGACCGCATCAAAGAAGATGGAGCTTATCCGTCAGGACTACAGCTAGCTGCTATCGCTAGGAACGCTGAGTAGACCATGGCTGCAGTTAAATCGCCTATACTCCCTTTGCCTATCGTCTGCTTAATTTTGAGTATAGGTCTGACTACTTTTGTTAGTGCGAGTTATAGAACGCCTGCCTTCAAGCTTAAAGCGATCGCGCTGGGTTGCAACTATTAATCTGCGGCCATCGATGCCATTGAAATCAGCACTAAAATCTTCAGTGACAGTCAGCAGCGCTTGTTAATTTGACCTTTTTAGCGGTGTTTTTGATTTTTTGACCAGGCTACGGCCTGCTGCTGTTCTTCGGTAGATAATGGCTGGTCAATCAAATGAATATCAAAAACCTGCTGGGCTGCATGAGTCAGTTCACCAATGACATTATGGGAAGCGATCTTTGTGATTGCGGGTGGTGGTATCGTCGGAGCCTTGCCAAATACATATTGGACGAGTTCAATATTTGGCGATAGCCGTATAGAGCCATGTTGTAGGATGCATCTCTTGCGATATAGTTGCGCACTGCCGATGACTTTATAACCATCACTAGTGACCAGGTCGGCGGCTGTAGATGTGCCAAAGCAGTTGTTTGATCTCTGATAACGCTGCTCTGAGCCGAGATATAAGTTAACACCCAGACGCTTCCAGCCTTCAACTAAAAATTGACAGAGGTGTTCGTAGATGTCACGCCGCCGCCCGCGATACCCAGATGTAATAAGGCTGTAGGTAACATCTCCCTGATGGAGAACGGCGCGTCCGCCACTAGGGCGTTGCACCAAGTCAATGGTTTGACCATGCCATATCAAGTTTTTCCAGTGTTCTGGATACTGTCGCTGATGATATCCCAGAGAAATGGCAATGGGAGCCCATGTATAAAATCTTAGACAAGGCAGCCCGTAGCCTAAGCAGTGTTGCTCAAGTAGCCACTCGTCGATGGCCATTTGGGTCACTCCTGAAGCCTCTATGGGGGCAATGAGCCGCCATGCTGTGGTCATCAGTCCTACTAGACAGCGGGATATTTTTCTTTTAGAACATCATCCATATCATCTGCAATCGTTGCCACAATCGTCATTAATCGTGAGATTTCGCCAGGATTAATATCGGCCAAAATACGGCTGGCCAAGGCTAGAACTTCTTGGTTAGAAATACCAAAACAGGCTTCAAAGGTTTCGCCGCAATTCATCGCCAAAAGTTCTTCCATCAGGGCGGTTTGATTGGCTACGGGTAGCTTTAACAACGGAGACCATACGGTTAATGTATCTTCTTCATCCGTACCTGTTAGTTGGACATAAACCGCTACGCTACCGTAGGTGAATTTCCAAAGATAGCCATCATCGTCGCGACTCACCATGGCATTGCCTCCCTGGTCGAGGCTGGCGATAACGGTTTCGATGACGTCTATATGACTAGCTTCAAAGGTTTCAGTACCCGCGTTAATGGTTTCGCCCGCAGTTTCAACATTCAGGGGACTCATAGGTTCCGCATACTCCAATAAATCACAATCGAGCGTGTAAGTATGTCGTCGCCTAGACGACAGATGATTCAATAGAGCATTGTTGATAGGTTTGGGTTCCTATTGACAATGCCCTGTCCACTGTACCGTCCCTTTTTCTAGAGCAAGTCTGAACAAGTAATTTTTTCAGATTTGGATGTTGTCCAAAACTACAGTTGGGCTGAAAAGTTCAGGCCAACTAATTGCTGAAAGCCAGTAGTTGGCAAAATCTAGGTTCGCAGCAACTGCTGAATGCATTCAGCAGTTGACCATACCCAAGGTTATATAGATAGCTTTCACCGTTTTAACCTTGGGTATTTTGCGATTTCCGAGTCTCTTGAGTCTATGCCTTTTAATTAACTTGACTGCGATTAATAATTAGAGAATGCAGGCTGGTGACGGATAAGGCTAAGAAACTCTTCACGAGTTTTTTGCTCTTCTTGAAAGACACCTAGCATGGCACTGGTGACAGTCCAAGACCCAGGTTTTTGAACACCCCGCATTGCCATACACATATGGCTGGCTTCCATGACAATTGCAACACCCTGAGGCTCCAGTACTTCATTGATGGCTTCTGCTACCTGACGGTTTAAACGTTCTTGTACCTGAAGTCGTCGTGAATACATCTCAACGATCCGAGCTAACTTACTAAGACCCACCACTTTTTGGTTTGGGATGTAAGCGACATGAGCACGTCCCATGAACGGCAGCATGTGGTGTTCACAAAGGCTGAAGAAATTAATATCGCGGACTAAAACCATCTCATTATGCCCTTCATCAAAGATGGCATTATTCACGATGGTTTCTAGAGACTGGCTGTAGCCCTGTGTTAGAAAGCGCATTGCTTCCGCCACCCGCTTGGGTGTTTTGAGTAACCCTTCTCGTTCTGGATCCTCACCGAGTTCTGCCAGCATGGTGTGCACAGCTTGCATCAGTTTTTCATTGTCAGCAGACGGCTCATGGAGCAAGGCATCTTGTCCTTTTGTCTTGGAGCGATCTGGACGTATGGCGGTTTCCAAGGAGGTACTGTTAAGCATGCTATTAACTTTAGAACCGTTGCTGGAACCGTTAGTACTGGAAATAACCATGGTGTGGGTGAATGAGTTTACAAAAAATCAGGCAAAGCAATTGATCAATTAGGCACAGGCATGCCTAATCTGTTTGGGGGTGTTTATTGAGTTCAGGGAATCACAAGGCTCCTCCGCTGGGCATGATAGTTAGCTCTTCGACCACGGCTCCCGGAGGGAGTAAAGCAGTTTGAAGAATGGCATTTGCCACTAAATCAGGGGTAAGCATGCCCGAGCGATCAAAGTCTGCCTGAACGGTATCGGTATCCCAGAGGGGAGTGTTAACGGCCCCGGGCAAGATTGTGACTACCCGAATACCATGTTCTCGTTCTTCTACAGAGATGGCTTTTGATAGGGCAACAACAGCGGCTTTACTAATTCCATAGGCACCCCATTCAGGAAATGCTTGACGGGCGGCAATAGATGCTACGTTGATGATTATGCCGCCGTTGCGATCGCGCATTCCAGGCAAAACAGCCTGGATACATTGAAATACGCTAGTGACATTAAGGTTGAGTACCTGACACCAATCGGTCAAGGGCATCTGGTTAAGTTCGCCCGTATACCCCATACCAGCATTATTAATCAGTAAACCGACAGGCCCAAATATATCTAGTAGCTTGGCTATACTCGGCTTTACCTGTTCAATAACGCCTAAATCTATTGGAAAGCTTTGAGCTTGGACTGTTCCAAAACCATTAATTTCATCTGCCAATGACTGCAACTTGTTGGCTGAACGGCTGACTAATGCTACATCGAAGCCAGCATTAGCAAATGCCAATGCAGTGGCACGACCAATACCAGTACTAGCGCCAGTAATCAATGCGCGATGGTTAGGGGTAGAATTCATCAATGGGGGCGTTGATGGAGAACAAAAAATAGGAATACCCACCTGCTCTATATTAACAAATGTTACGAGAGCTGTGGCGTATTTATTTGGAGAGAGTTTTAAATATGCAGGCAAATAATGGATATATAATCACTGCATCTCTTAGGCAACAACTTTTGGATTTCTCATAGTTATTCTCAGATGCAAACATTATTAATCTAAAGCGATGACTATAAATTATCTTTTCAAAGAGTGATTTCTCAAAAGAAGGTAAGTTAGCTGCCAATCATGGGTAGCTGCCACCCATGATTGGCAGCATTTGATTTTAAGACGCTTCAGAGAAGACGCCAATTTGTCGAAACTTGCGATAACGTTCTTGTCGCCGCTGTTCTGGAGGAATAGCAAGCAATGTTTCTAGAGTTTCTAAAAGAGCATTGCCAAGTCCCTCAGCAGCTTGAATTGGGTTCGCATGGGCTCCGCCAGTAGGCTCAGGCAACAACTGATCTAAAATACCTAAATTTTTCAAATCCCATGCGGTAATTTTAAGCGCTTCCGCTGCTTGGGAAGCCCGAGATGCATCCTTCCATAAAATGGCGGCACAGGCTTCAGGGCTAGCAACAGTATAAACAGAATGTTCAAACATGAGTAAACGGTCGCCTACACCGATACCCAAAGCACCACCAGAGCCGCCTTCTCCAATCACAGTACAAATAATTGGGCTATCTAGACGGAACATCTCTCGCAGGTTATGAGCAATCGCTTCACCCTGGCCCATTTCTTCTGCCTCTAGACCAGCCCAAGCTCCTGGAGTATCGATAAATGTAAATATTGGCATCTTAAATCGGTTGGCATGCTCCATTAAACGCATTGCCTTTCGATAGCCACCGGGGGACGCCATACCAAAATTACGGGCAACATTATCCTTAGTGTCTCGTCCTTTCTGATGTCCAAGCATCACCACTGAGTGGCCATGAAATTTGGCAATTCCACCGACTAGGGCTAAATCATCTTTCCCAGAGCGTCGATCACCATGGAGCTCTATCCATTCCTCAGAAATTGCTTGAATGTAGTCCAATGTACTGGGGCGACGTGGATGGCGAGCCACCTGGATACGCTGAGCGGGTGTCAGGCTAGTAAAAATTTCTTGTCGGAGCTGTTGAGCCCGTGACTCTAGCTGCTGAATTTGAGCTGAAACATCGACATCGTTGTCTTCGGCCAGTGCACGTATTTGCAAAATGCGAGACTCTAATTCAGCCAAGGGCTTTTCAAAGTCAAGCAAAATAGGCCTTTTTTCCATTGTCGCCATAACAGATCTAGGTACTCCAGCAGCCATTCCACCCTATCGCAACTGAGCCCTAAAATATACTTGACTGAGCCAACATAGGGCAGAGTGAGTGGATAAAAGAGTTAAGTGAGTAACGGGCGGAAGCCATGTTTAACTGAGGCTGCGCCAATTTGCTCCATTTTTTCAAGGGTAATTTGATTTCTTCCCCAAGAAAAATTAGTATGCCACTTTTCAAATTCCAACAGCATTGATTCTGCAAAACAGGCAAATAGCTGTCTTGCAGGCACATCCATGGCAACAATGTGCATAATCCGCCAATCAATATCAAGACTATGTTCAACAATGCCGCCTTTGAGGACATGTACGTCGGGATGGCTAAACTGGCTGCCGATATTTTTAGGATAGCCACCGTCAACCATCAAGCATGGCTTTTTAAGAGCGCTTGGATCAATCTCAATGCCTTTGGGCATGCTGGCAACCCAAACCACTACGTCGGCTGCGGGTAAAGCTTCTTCTAAATCCATAATTTTCCCCATGCCAATTTCGGCTTGAAGATTGTCGAGACGCTCTCGATTACGAGCGATCATCAACAGCTCTTTGACACCGGTATTTTCGCTAAGCCAACGGCAAACAGCACTGCCAATATCTCCGGTGGCACCGCAAACGGCTACCGTTGCTTGAGATAAATTAATCCCGTATTTGGGAGCTGCTTGCTCGACCTGCTGACAGATGATGTAGGCAGTATGGGTATTACCGGTAGTAAACCGATGAAAATCAAGCTCCAAATTTCGGATGCGTCGGATTTGTTCAAGCTTGAAATTTTCAAAAATAATGGATGAAAACCCACCTAAAGCAGTGATATTGATACCCATCTTTTGTGCATGGGCCATTGCATTTAAAATTTTTCGGGTAGCTGCTTTGATACGTCGCGTTGCCAACATTTCGGGCAAGAAGCAAGATTCTACATAGCGTCCCTCAATCACTTGACCCGTTGCACTGGTTACCTTAATATCTTCCACAACAAAAGGTGGAGCACTGCACCAAAAGTCCAGCCCCTGACTGCCATATTCTGGATACCCTAAATCACGGGCGACCGCTTGGGCGTGTTCTAAGTTGGTGAGGTGTCCTATTAAACCAAACATTTTGGGACGTTTCTATAAAAAAAGTAACCTTAGAAAATTAGCCTACAGCAAAATGTTACAGCCATGTGGTTTATCTCTATAGCTTTTGCCACCACAAAAAAGGAGGCTGATTGTACAATCAGCCTCCTTTCAATATGGTTAAGACCTATACCATCGCCAATCCCTGAGCCGAAAGCCTCATCACTTCGCGACTACTAAAGCCAATGTTGCCAAGGGCTTCGCCGTAGGTGATCATAAAGTCTTCTACCAGGGCATCTTTTTCCATGCCTAGAACGGCAGCGTCATCAGCGACCTGATTAAGCATCTGCCAAACTAAAGGTAAGTTTTGACGATTTGCTTCTTCTAACTCGGATTTAGCGGATTCAAAGTTTGCCTTTAGCCACTCCTCACCAAAGTTGAGGTGCATATATTCGTCTTTAACAACACCTTCAGTAATTTTCCGTGCAAAATCGTCTGCCACTGGAATGTAGATGTTGTAAGCAGAAATTGCAAACGTTTCAATAATCAGGGACTGAATTAACAGGCAGGTTACAACCTTTCCCTCATCCCAGGCTTGTTTAAAATTATCGTGGAGCTTTGCAAAAAACTCCTTTGCAAAAGCCATATCGGGAATCACATTTAGATTTTTGCCACAGGCTTGGAACCCCTTCATGTGGCGGTTTTCCATGCGAGCTAGCTTAATTAAGTCATCCTTATGCTCGCTGAGGTGCTCAGCTAACTTTTTATAGTTATCGTTAGCTTCCAATTCCCCTTCAATTACAATTGCGTTGATGCGACTGTATGCATCTTTGTACGCTTCACTGTGGAAGTCGAGCGCTGGGCTGGCCTCAAGCTGCGGCATATCTGTCCAATTCCTGCATTACAATAACCACTTTGCTGCCCGTATCTGAACTATTGCGTAGCATAGCTGCTGCAGTTAGCTTAAATATTGACATCTGATTTCACACTTTACACCCTATTAGCAAGGAAAGATGTTTGTGAGGATGCTTAAACCTCTGCTTCTCTGTTGATTCACAAGTGTTTGGGCTAGATCTATTTAGAATTTTTATCTATTGGATTGATATTGATTCAACCTCGATAGACGCTACATTCTAATTATGGTGATGAATGAGGTAAAGTGACTTGCTTGGTCAACGGGAACTAGGGTTACTCAATATCTCCAAGAACCTGAAGGCGAATGGTTTTAGTGGAGGGACTGTTGTCGCTACCCAGCTGAATTTCAATGATTTCATTGGTCAGAGGGGTGAGGGCGCTCAGCAGTCCACGCAGATGTGGGGTGCTTTCGCCACTATCGACATAAACTCTTTCTGCTAGCTTATTGAGTCTACGCCAGGCTGTATAGAGTTTGGCAGTCGCTTGTTCTAACTGGGTAGCTTGGTTAACCAAATCTGCTGTGGAATTAAGACAGCCAAGCCTCAGAGCTTCTTCCAGGGCTTGTTCTAAGTCAACTATGTCTGGATCGATGGTTTGGACTTGACTAGCGGCGGCTATGTATTTGGAGAGGTAGCGGGCTTCAGATGTGATTTGCTTGAGGGTATCTACGTCTGGATTACGAGCCGCTTCGGTGCGCAATGTGTCCTGATGGCTTGGTGGCAGCTTTTCCATTTCTTTGACTAGAGGTGTGAGATAACGTGTCGGAATAGTGTTGTTAGCTGCTTTTTCTCGCACCGTTTCTGGAATCAGATCGGATGTCATGGCTGTCCATTCATCGGATAGTTGTTTAACTTCTTTGCGGGTAATTTGTTCTCCTCGGCGAGCTGCTTCGGTCACCATTTGTTGTACCTCTGGAGCTGCTTGAGCTGTTTCCACAAAAGCCCGTTTACTAAATTGATTAACGGATTGTTCGTTGAGTAATCCTTCTTTAAGCAGCTCATCAGCACTGTTGCCCAGTTCGATCAGGGCATAAGCTTGACTTTTACTGATTTCTCGGTCCTTTAACCAGTTGAGAAAGCCGGTGCCGCGACTATCGCCGTTTTGCTTTTCGCGATCGCGCACTGCTCTTAAAATACGGCCACGCCAGATATCAGTCTGTAGATCAAAGCGATCGCAGACCTGCCAGGCTACGTCGATTTGATGCTGAAAGTCTTGATCAGAGATATCTGTGTCGTCTGGATCAGGAATTTTAAAGTCGAGCGTGACATCTTGGTCTGTGCCGCCCTGGGTAATGTCGGCTACAAAATCGGCTGCTCCAACCATGTAATTCCTCTATTTTGCAGACCTAATTGACTAAATGCTGTTCACATCCAAAACGGTATCTTTTGCAGGGGAAACCTAGGATTTCAATATGGATGCGACGCAGGCTTATATGTTACAGCTGTAGGACCCAGCGCACAAACAGCAGTGAGAGTGCAGCGGCTCCCAGGACAATGACTAAGAGCCCTGTAATTAAGATGGCCGCAAAGATCTTATCGGTGCGACTGCTGGGGATAGGGTTGCGGATATGGCGTTCTAGCAAATCAACATTACGGGCATTGGCTTTCCACACCACATCAAAGAAGTCTCCAATCATTGGGATAGCGCCCATTAAGACCTCAATTAAAATGTTTACGCCCATGCGGCCAAGGGTCGCAGCGGGGACCCCCAGACGAGCGGCTTCGACTACAACATAGATAGAAATAAGGCCTGCCATCACGTCCCCACCACCCGGTAGTAAGCCGATGAGAGGATCTAGACCGACTCGATAGCCTAGACCTGGAATTGCGATCGCATTATCCAAAACATGGCTCAGACCCCGTAATCGTTGTAAAGCAGTATGGGACCTATGGCTCGATATCGTTGAAATAGGTTTGGGTAGAGGCATAAGCAAGGCATCTATGGGCTTAAATTATGAGCTATCTAGACTCGTTACAAATTGGAAGTTGTGTCTAAAAAGTTTACGGACTGTTAGCTTCAGTAATCGGGGGTACTAACGAACGTTACAACCTGGTTTGGCAACACACTGTAATCATTCCTTGGGGCATAATGTCACCATCTAAATAACCCGTCTTTTTCCCAATCATGAAGCAATCTAGGAAAATTTTACGTCGCGCCCTATGTTTACCCGCAGCTTTGTTGACTATGGGAATGCTAAGCTCCAAAACCTTAGCTCAGATTTACAACCCGATTGAACTAACAGGGGGACGTGAAGTTAACGATACGCTTTCTGAGAATGATATTCCTACGGGAGTTGGTGGGTTTGCCAGAGACTATAGCGTTGAGCTATTTGAAGGCGATCAAATCACAATTGATTTGATTTCTGAAGAATTCGATACACTGGTCAGTCTACTGGGAGATGACGGTACAACCGTTGGCGAAAATGACGATGGCCCGGATGGGTCCACCAATTCATTACTCTTTACCCGGATTTCAAAATCGGGTCAGTACACTGTTCGCGTCAGATCCTATGCTGGCCAGGGGACAGGAGCTTTTTACTTAAAGTTGGCCCGGCTTCGGGAAATTGAATAAATAGGCTGAGACAAGCTAGTAGTCGCAAGCTGATGAAAGTCTATGGCTGCTTTGCTGAGACAACCCTGTTAACTTCGGGCGAAAAATCCTTAGGTGGAGCTTGCTAAGGGTTCCCTCTTTTGTTAACTTGTTTAAGCGCGCAAGCGAGGCGAATACGCCGCTTGTTGCCGGGATAGCTCAGTTGGTAGAGCAGTGGACTGAAAATCCTCGTGTCGGCGGTTCAAGTCCGCCTCCTGGCATTGCCGATATAATATATCGGTGTTTGTGGTAGTGGGTCGTTGCCCGAGTGGTTAATGGGGGCGGACTGTAAATCCGCTGGCTACGCCTACGTTGGTTCGAATCCAACACGGCCCACCACATAATTTTTTACTGCCTTCATAGCTCAGCGGTAGAGCACTCCCTTGGTAAGGGAGAGGTCACGAGTTCAATTCTCGTTGAAGGCTTTTAATGAGTGCTTAAGCGTTAACTATCTAAGAGTTATTTGCTGTTTTGACGGTTCATGTCAGGAGACGTCAAAATCCTGAGGTTCTTAGCCTGACAAGTCACAGAGTTTGCTTATCTAGCACATTCCTTACAGCTAGAGTTTTTGTTACCTGATTTGAAGTCACGGCGGTTTTTGAATGGGTTTTACGGTGAGCAAACTATCAGTTCCCATACAAAATCAAATTCTTGAAGAGCAGAAACGAGCTAAGGCCTTAATAAAGGATTTGCTGAGTGGAGCAAATTGTTACTTGAAGTTGTAGGCAATCATTTGCAGGGTTTACATATAGAGTTGTCTGTCTGCGAGTCCAGCAACTACTCAACGTAGTCATAGGGTTTTCATCAATTGCCCTCAAAGAAAGAATGAGGGTTTTAGCCTTATGCCAGTTGGCTATTTCAAACTACTTCTAGTCCAGTTGGTATTTGCGGAATAGCTGTTTTATCTTGCTGCAAGTCCTGCAAACCTCATTAACCATGACCTGCGGAGGATTAGCGATTTTCAGTTTTTCGTTGAATCATTAAATTAAAAGCTATTGATAACAGATATTTATCTCTCTGACCGGTTTAAGAACTTTTATGAGAAAGAATCAGAAAAGTTTGCTGAGAAGCGAGTAGTTTTACACAGGATCAGAGACCCCAAAAAGGTATTTCTGCTTATTTCAATACCAAACCAGGATTATTATTGTAAACAAATGTTTCTTTGATTATTTATTGCTTGACAGGTTGACGCTTAATTGCAGCCTGGTTAAAATTCATCATAAGGCGGCGGTTAGGTGACCGTTGCTAGCGAACCGATTTCTGGAGGAGTGACCCATGGATATGCCTGGTCAATTGACATTAGAACAGCAGTTCCAGCTGCAGATATTGAAGGATCAAGTGCGTAATCTGTCCCAAGAAGACGCGCAGAACTATGTCGTTGAAGTGATGCGCCAAATGATGGTTAAGGATAATTTGGTTAAGCATTTACTAAAGAATGCCTAGGGTCACACCGCTGAGAGCTATGAAAATGCCCCTGCAAGACTCAGCTTGCAGGGGCATTTTTAATGAATGCAAATTTGTTGCTTCTCGGACTAAGGGGGAATTACCCGAATGAGTAATGCTTACGCACAGCCACTTTTATGTGCCAGGTACAGCTCATGCCAGCCGGGAATGTGACCAGGTCTCCTTTGCCAATAGTGACGGGTTCCTCTCCATTAGGTGTAATGGTTACTTTCCCTTCCAGCAAGTAGCAAGTTTCTGCTTCGTCATAGTGCCAGGGAAACTCAGACGCTTCCTTTTCCCAGATCGGCCATGAAAAAATACCTATATTGTCCAACTCGGATTGACTGGGTTGATGGTTAATTTGAATTTTGCTCATGCTCTTTGTCGGAGGTGCTTTGAAGAGACTCGGATGCCCCCCACCATGCTAAGGCATAGGGTTGAGACAGTTCGCGTGTGACTTGCTGCTCATAGACAACCCTTAGCTTATAGCGACCAGACTCAGGAATTTGATAAAAGATATGCTCCAGACTATCCACATCACTGACCGATGACCAGACGCTGTTATCAGTATTTTCTTCATCAACGGGCATCAAGTAAAGATCAAGATTATTGAGGCCATCTACAGCAAAGGTTTCGCCAATGTCATACAGAGCATTATTGTCGCTATCTTCAAGGGAAACGCGTCTTTCCCAAGCAAGGGTGGCGGCAAAATAGCTGCCCTCCTTAAGCGGTGTTTCAATCACATAGTCCGTATGTGCCAGGTGCTGAGGAGAGGTATTGTTTTCATCTGTAGTCAATGTGCGATAGTCCCAGCCTCTAGACGCAACAGTGCCAGGCTCCCACTGACCACCATTCAATTGCTCATAGGCTCGAAACGCATTTAGATGACCTGTTCCAAGTTCTGTATGGAGAGGTATCTGAGGATCGCGGTAGGCGTCGGATTCAACCCAGGTGAGGTTTGATTCGTCCAACAAGGTGCGACTCATGCCCAAGTTCTGCCCATCACCACTATCCATTAATTTGTCTGCGGCATTTAACAATACTGCCTTCATAACCATGGGTTCACGGGAGTCCAGGGTCCAATTTGCTGTTCGGATTTGTCGGTCTCCCCATTCTTGTAGGAGGGCTACGGTGGCAGCTACATGGGGGGCTGCAAAACTAGAGCCACTGCTCAAAACTTCTTGCCCATTGATATTGAGCATCCTGATGTCATCGCCTGGGGCCACCAGATTGATCGAGCGACGAGGACCAACGTTGGATTCTGGTGCGGCGGTTCCACGGGGACTAAATCCTGGCTCGCTACTAGCGTTGGCGTAGTCCACTTTGACAAAGCGACCGTCTACCTGAGTAGAGTAGGCGACATTAACGCCATTAAAGTTGTCTGTGGGGATCGGAATACCGCCGCCGCCCTGGTTGCCTGCAATGACATAAAGGGCTTTGTGGGCAATGCTGGACCAATCTACGCACTGGGTTAATAAAGCATTGCCATCAAGACTGGCATTGGGGCGCGGGTCGCTAAATAAAGGTTCTCCAAAGCTAAAGTTAATGGCTCGCACATCTCCACTGTTTCGGAGGGCAACTGTTTGTGTGGTTAAGCATTCTTGGGGCTGGCCGCTCAGTTCGCTGGTCAATGGGCCAATAGCCGCCGAAAATAAGGTGGCATCAGGGGCAACGCCGATGAGCCGTTTTTCTTGGCTAATCATGACGCTAGCAACATGGTTGGCATGGTTGTCCACATACTCGTCGGCAATGGCAGGACCATCAAGCTGTATCACTTGGGTTACATTGACAGGGTTGTTGGGAATTGAAAATTTATCCAGTCCGAATAATCCTGGGCGACCGCCTTCAACTTGGCCAATGGCAATTTTTTTACCAGTCAGATTGTAAGGAGGCTGGTGTAAACGGCGAGCATCCACACCATCTGCGCCTACAGATACTGATAGAGCCAAGGCTGGAAAGCTGGTACTAATGCCTGTCAATATTGCGATCGCATACCATCCACGACTTGATTGAGGCTGATTACAACTAATGCTGGACCGGTCAAATAATTGCTGGAAAATTCCCATGAAGACTCCCATAAAACATCTTGGGGATGATGAATAACATCAGCTAGAGCAGGCTGTAACGATTTTTATACTAAGTTTTTGTTACGATAGTGACCATTAACGGTGATTACGAGAGGCGGGTTCCCATGACGCAATCAAAAAAATCTGTTGTTGTTTCTCCATCTATTTTATCGGCTGATTTTAGTCGCTTGGGCGATGAAATTCGCGCAGCTGATGCTGCTGGAGCAGACTGGATTCATGTCGATGTGATGGATGGTCGGTTTGTGCCCAATATCACCATTGGCCCATTGATCGTTGAAGCTATTCGACCAGTGACTAAGAAGCCTCTGGACGTGCATTTGATGATCGTTGAACCAGAAAAGTATATCGAAGGATTTGCAAAAGCGGGTGCCGATATCATCTCTGTACATGCCGAACATAACGCATCGCCTCACTTGCATAGCACTCTGAGTCGGATTCGGGATATGGGCAAACAGGCCGGTGTGGTACTCAATCCCTCTACACCCTTGGACCTGATCGAGTATGTGCTCGAGCTGTGTGATTTGGTCCTGATCATGAGTGTGAATCCTGGCTTTGGTGGTCAGAGCTTTATTCCTGAAATACTTCCTAAGATTCGTAAGTTACGCCAAATGTGTGATGAACGAGGTCTTGACCCATGGATTGAAGTGGATGGTGGATTGAAGGCTCACAACACCTGGCAGGTGCTAGAGGCAGGAGCAAATGCGATTGTTGCTGGTTCTGCGGTATTTAAGGCCCCTGACTATGCTGAGGCGATTAGCAATATTCGCAATAGCAAACGCCCTGCTCCTGAATTGGCAGCTGTCTAAGTTAAATTGCTTTGTCATCAGCTGGGCTGTTTGTTTTGTGGCAGTTCTGCTTACACCCCTGACGTGTTGACGTTGTAATAAATTTTTTAATACGCTCTGTGGCTTGGAGTAATTTTTGAACCCAAAGCTGCTGAGTGTATTTTTTTTGAGTATTGGGAACTATGCGGCTCAATGAGTAAGCGATAGACGGATGCTGCAATCATCAGTTGGCGACGATGGACATTGCAAACCACCTATAAATGGGTCAGTTTGTTACAAAACGGGTATAAAGCCTGTGTAAATCGGTTGATTCTACAGGGCCAAAATAATATCCGAAAATATACGTAAAAATGCTGGCTAAAAAATAGACAAAATATACAGTCTTCCCCTTTAGCTGCTTGGCAAGGTCATTATTTAATGAGCTCTTTTGAGAATGGAATAGTCTTATATGATCATAGTTCTGACCATTTGATAGAATTCAGGCGTCATAAAAGCCTAAGGGTATTCACGGATATCAAATTATGCTGATAAGTTCAGTTTAAAGAATTTGTGTGATGAGAGCATAATTCCTGATGACCACCACAACAGGCTCAATAATTGAAATACGGCATATCACGGATGTGAGTCTGTAGCGGCCCCCTATAAATTGGTTTGTGTAAAACAACTGGGTTGCGTGTTTAATTTTATACCTGTTCTTGATCGCTGGAGTGCGATTTTGTCTCTCTGGGTTTTTGGTGAATCTCTATGGCTATTCAATCGGTGGAAGAAATGGTTGCTAAAATCTTTGCAACTCGCCGTATTACACGCGCCGATCAAAGTGTCTTAATGGCGATGTTTGCTGGTAACAACATCAGTGCTAACGACAAAATGTTAATCAATCAGATTTACGATGCCCTAAACCAAGGACGTCTACGGGTAGTTGAATAAATCCCCTTTAATCTGTTGAAAATGCCAGAGTTATGAGGTTTTTCCTTTTGTCCGTTTTTCTGTAAAGAACTAATCTTTTTGTAGGAGTTGTGAGAAGGCGAGGTCTTCAGCTGCGAGTACAAAAATTGTTGGGGGCATTCCTAAAGTTTTTTGTTGTAAGGACCTGTAATATTCTGCAAACTCTTCGTCAGGTGTTGCTAGGCCCATCAGAACTAAATCTGCTGTCGCTGACGATTTTCTCAAGATGGTATCAAACGGTCTGTCTTCGGCAACAATAATGTTTGATTGTGCCCCGATGCTAAGTGTGTCCAGTAATTTATTGAGATTGGCTTGAGCAGCTTGGGCTGCAACTTGGTTAGAGACAACAAGTTTGATGTAGATGTCAGTTGAGCGCCATCGCATACCTGTGCGGAGTAGATAGGCCAAAATTAACATTAAGCCTCCATTTGATTGCAGACCACCCCACCAAACATCGATACGTTGAGGGAATGGGGACATTTGGTGAGGAGGATTTCTCAAAATAATGATATTGCGTTTTGCCTGATGACATTTTTGAATGATTTGGCAATATCTTTTGCGGGCTTCATAGTCATCCGTTTCTGTGTCTCCTAGCAAAACGGTGTTGGGCATGAGGGGGCCGATGCCGTAAGTATCGATGAGTTGTTGTGCCCCTTTAGAGGTGTCACTGGCCTCAATCAATTTGACAAATGCTTGAATACCACGCTTTTCTAGATAATCACGAATTGTGCTGCGAATCTGTTCTTGCTGTTTGAGGCTGCGGGCACCTGTCGGTAAGATACTAGCAACTGTGATTAAGCCTCGATTGTGAGTAAAGTCTGTGGCTAGCTCAATTAAATGCCAGCGTTTGGTAGGTGCTCCAGACAAAACTAGCAGGTGAGGGCGCCAGTTTTTAGGATCTGCATTATCGGCAATATTGTGCAGTCCTGCCCTTACTAGGGATAACCATATACCCTGTCTTACATCTCCCCAGGTGGTGCGTATTTCTCGTCGTTCTAGCCAGAGATAAATAGTTAAAACAATAATGGCGGCGGCCACTGTAGCCCCTGAGTTAATCAGGAACATAATGGCAATGCATCCTAGCGCACCCAGCAAAGATACGTACCAGGGAATGCGAAAAGTGGGACGGAAGGAAGGGCTTTGGAGAAAGCCCTCAATACCGGCTGCAACATTGAGCACCATGTATGTGGTGAGAAAAAACATGGTGAGCACAGGGGCGATCGCATCTAAATCACCGATGCATACAACCGCCAAAACCACACCGAGGGTAAACAGGGTGCCCAAACGTGGTTCGTCTGTCGGGCCGTGACCATTGCCTAGCCAGCGCAGACGTTGGGGCAAAATATTGTCTCGGGCCAGGGCCTGCAATACTCGGGGGGCACCTAAAATGCTGCCCAGGGCACTGGACAAAGTGGCACCCCAGACTCCTAAAAGGATGGCGTCTCCCCAAAAGGCAATTTTGCGCATAATTAAAGGATCGGCGATCAGGCTATTTGTGTCAGCTCGATTGCTGAGCAATAAGGGAATCGCCATATAAATCGCATAGCCTACCCCTACGGCTGCAAGGGTGCCCATAGGAATAGACTTTTTGGGATCCTTGAGATCGCCGGACATGTTGACGCCGGACATGATGCCGGTAACGGCAGGAAAGAAAACCGCTAATACGGCCCAAAAACTAACTTGACCGGCATCTGCCGGTATCGGCAGCTCAGTGGGTGGGGCGCTGCTGCCAAAAGCCAGGCTTACCAGGGATAGAATGATGGCTCCCATGATCACGTACTGGGCCTTAATGGCAATGTCGGCTGATTTAAGGGCCAGGGCAGTAACGGCAATGGTGGTTACCAGGGCTGTGACGGTAATGCTGATGGGAAGGTTGGGAAATGCATTGGCTACGCTTTCTGCAAAACCAATGGTGTAAAGGGCGACTGAAAACGCCTGGGCAAAATATAGAGGAATACCAACAGCCCCACCGGTTTCGATACCTAGGGAGCGGCTGATCATGTAGTATGCGCCACCGGCTCGGACCACCTGATCTGTTGCGATCGCACTAATGGATAACCCAGTAATAAATGTAATTGCAGTTGAAATAGTGACAATTAATAAGGTGTTAACTAACCCCATTTGACCGACAACCCAGCCAAATCGGAGGTACATAATGACCCCTAAAATGGTGAGAATCGATGGGGTAAAGACACCACCAAAGGTGCCCAGGCCAGCAGAACTAGCCTCAATCACTTTAGAAGACGATTCAGAGGAACGCGACGTCATGGGTAGAAAGCATTAGATCACCTTAATTTAGCTGGCAATGGTACGGATATGCCACCGAAATTAAATCTGGGAAAAGTCGTATCAAATGTCCATGCCAATAATTTTTAATTGTTGTGTTGTCTGAGGATGGCCGCGACGCATTTGAACAGTTGATAGTCTCAGGCGCTACTTGAGGTCCTGGCTTTTGTGGTTATACGAGACTGTAAAGAATCTGGGATGATTTTTGCAAATCAGCAACTGCGTAAATGCCCCTAAAGTTCAGTACTCTAGCGGTAGCATAGGCCGATAATGACGGCTCTAGTCAGGTCAAATTAAATCTGGTTTATTTGCGTGTCTGTCCAAATTTATTTGGACGCTTGCCAAACAAGCAAACTGCCTACAATTAAACCCAAAATCGGAGGCAGCCAAGCGGCTGCAACCGGGTTGAGGGTGCCAACTTTACCCAGAGCATCGGCAATAAATCCCAGCAGATAGTACCCGAAGATGATGACAACACTGATACCAAAACTAGTCGCTTTACCCGTACGCTGGGGGCGAATACCAACGGCTGAACCGACTAGGCCAAAGACAATGCATACAAAGGGCAGGGCATAGCGCTGATACAGTCTTAACTCCCAAACGCGGATGCTGCGTTCATCCCCAGACTTGCGGACGATTTGATTGAGGTGTTGCCGGGTTTCGGCAATATTCATTTCATCATCATCTTTGCTGCGAGAGGCTAAGTCTAGGGGGGTGCGCGGTAAATTCAGCTCCTGTCGATCAAATTTCACAATGTGACCAAAAGAGCCATCTGGAGAAATGGCATAAATGGTGCCATTAAAAAAAGTCCAGACGTTATCGAGAAAGTTCCAGGTGGCCGTTTCTGCACTGACCACCTGTTCTAAACCAGTCTGGGAAAAATCCAGAATCGTTAGCCCCTGCATTTCTTCACCATTAAAGCGACGGGCATAGAATAGCCGCCCCAGTTCTTTTCCGCTGCCATCTTCGGCCTGTTGATACTCCTGGTACATAATGTTGCGTTCCCGAAAGGGAGGTTTTTCGGAGTTAAAGGCCTGCTCTAACATAATTTTGGCTCGGTAATTAGCAGCTGGAGTAATCACCTCATTAAAAACAAAGGTTAAACCCGTGATCAGAAAGCTCAGCACCAAAGCTGGTGCGATAATCCGCCGTACGCTAACACCACATCCTCGTAACGCAGTCAGTTCGCTATCGCTAGAAAAGCGACTGTAGGTCATCATTGTGGCCAGCAGCGTTGACATGGGAAAGGCTAGCACTACAAACTCAGGCATTTTGAGGACAAATACCTGCATGGCCAAACCGACCTCCAGGCCTGACTCGGTAATTTTTCGGATCAGATCAAACAGAGCCCCCACCGACACCAGGATGGAGGAAAATGCGCCTACGCCAAATAGAAAGGGCAGCGAGAGTTCCTTAGCGATGTATCGATCCATGATCGATAGAGATGGCCACCAAGATAGAGCCGAGCTGCTGCCGTTGGGCTGAGACGTGAGGGCCATAACCGAGGATTGCTAAGGGGCGGTTTAAATGATTGAGAAGGTGGTTCACATGCTCTATTAGGCTCTGATCGAAATCAGCCCTACAAGAGCTAAAGTTTAAAGTCGTCACCGAGATAATGTTCACGGACCAGGGGATTATTGGCCAGATCCTCAGCACTACCGTACGCCAAAATACGACCGTCACTCATAATGTAGGCGCGATCAATGATTCTCAACGTTTCGCGAACATTGTGATCGGTGATCAGGATGCCCATATCGCGATCGCGCAATTTTGAAACAATTTGCTGAATTTCTGAGACGGCAATTGGGTCCACACCTGCAAAAGGCTCATCGAGAAATAAGAAAGTAGGGCCCTGTTGCCCAGAGGCAAGTGCCCTGGCAAGTTCAGTCCGACGACGCTCGCCACCAGACACCTGAATCCCCAGGGTATTAGCCACTTTTTCCAGACGGAATTCTTGCATTAATTGGTTCAACCGTCCTGCCCTCTCGGCTCGGGGCACGCGAGTTTGCTCCATGACCAGACGGATATTATCTTTGACCGTGAGGTTGCGAAAAATACTTGCTTCCTGAGCTAAATAGCCAATGCCTAATCGTGCCCGCTCATGGATTGAGAGAGCTGTAATTTCTTTATTATCGAGACGTACAGTGCCTTTGTCAGGACG
Organism: Cyanobacteria bacterium P01_C01_bin.118; assembly: GCA_039045805.1. Classification (GTDB taxonomy): domain Bacteria; phylum Cyanobacteriota; class Cyanobacteriia; order Phormidesmidales; family Phormidesmidaceae; genus Leptothoe. The sequence goes on along the minus strand of JBCCJR010000013.1, from coordinate 6,199 downwards.
CTCTAAGCCCGTTGCCATATAGAAGGTGGTGGTTTTGCCAGCACCATTGGGCCCTAGTAATCCGACAATTTCGCCCTGGGCCACCGACAGACTGACACCCCGAACAATGGTGCGTTTGCCGTAAGCCTTGTGAACATTTTCCAGGGCAAGCACTGTCCCCTTTGTTTTCAAGGTATTGGGAGTTGATCCAATGGCGGGAGACAGCATCTATTCGTCAGTGGGGATAGCAAAATTAGGTAATTCTTCAGGTAACGCTGGGAGCGTTGTCACTGGCTGTGGCTCTGGTGCATCTGCCGGTTCTTCGGCAGGGTCCGGCAGCACATAAACAGATTCAACCTGTTCCTCAGGATTGGGTGTGGCAATAAATCGCCCTTCATCAATCAGGTAGGTGACTACTTCCGCCTGTAGGGTGTTGGCGGCTTGTTGAACATACACATTACCCGTCAAAACAATGCGTCGCTCACGGCTGTAGTACTGAGCTTGGGCAGACGTAGCGTAAATTTCCTCTTCGGGGTAATCAATTTTGACGTTGCCACGGGCAGTAATGATGCCTGTATTGGCATCAGCTTCTTGGACGTCAGCCCGCAGTTTAATGGAGCCTCCTCCAGACTGGGCTTGAGAAGCTCCCATGCCACCGGCAATCAGGAGCAGCAGGCTCAATAGGCCAGCACCGACTTGCTGCATCGGTTTTTGGAGAGGGTACCGAAAACCTTGTCCTCGCTGTACAACCATGCTTTACCTGCTTCGTTCGCCCGCTATCTAATCTAACTTGCTGCTCTACCGCTGGGAGTTAGGTTTATCCCAGTTCTATGACTGGCTTTCTGAGATAAATTCTAAATTCAGGGTTAATTGTGATCGTTATATCTAATCCCAGTGTATTTCATGGTGTGAGCAACTTATGTCCTTTGGAGATGGAACCGCATTAGGCTGTAGAACAAGGTGATAGCTCTAGCCATTTCTTGGGTGCAATTAGCCCACTTGAATTTTAGGAATGGCTAACTGATGCTGACTGACAGCGATTTGTGTATCTGTAGCCAGTGGTAATAAAATCGCTGCAATTTGCTGTACGTGCTCAGGACCAGATTGCTGTAAAGCAGCGAGCCAGTCATTGGCTTGATTGACTAAATCAGCGATGTCAATGCCCCCATAGTTGTCTTCATAGCCATTTAAGCGGTGAATCCCTTCTCCGATTAAAATAGCCGCTCCTTGCCAGTTGAGATTGGTGAGATGATAAAGCCCGACTGCAATTTGTAAGATGCCCTGATAAAACCCCTTGTTCATGGTTTTAGCATCCATCCAAATGGCCTCTAATGTATCGTGGCATGCATAGTATTCCCCTTGATTAAACTGCTCAATTCCTACCCAAAATTCAGCTGGTTGATTGGTAGCAACTAAAGAATCGTTTTCGTTGTCCATGGGGAGCTTGTCGCAATTTTTAATCTACAGAAACTTACAAATGCTATCCTCCACTTTGAGTGTGTGTAGTTTGGAGTGTCAAGTATGGTTATGTCTCCCACTAGGCCTCAGGGGGCTAATTTTGGGATTGGTTGGCAACCGCTAGATTTGCCAACTACGCCTTTATTTGGAACGGATGGTATCCGCAGCCGAGCCGGGGAGTTATTGTCAGCTCCTTTAGCCCTACAGGTAGGGTTTTGGGCGGGACAAATTATGCGTCAGCAGCAGGCAGGCGCTGTTGTGCTGGGACAGGATTCTCGGAATTCCAGTCCTATGATCGCATCTGCTTTAGCTGCAGGGTTAACGTCAGCTGGGATAGAAGTTTGGGATATGGGGCTGTGTCCGACCGCTGCAGTCGCTTATATGGCTGCTGCTGCAGGGACTGCTGGTGGCATTATGATTTCGGCTAGCCACAATCCTCCTGCAGATAATGGGATTAAGTTTTTTGGGGCTAACGGGACTAAGTTAGATAAGTCAATTCAGGGGCAGATTGAACAAGCTCTGCGTCAAGGAACTTGCGCAGATGCATTTAATCCTGGTAATCAATGGGGCAGGACTTATCAGCGGCCTGAACTGTTAGATCGCTACACTGACTTTTTACATCAGCCGTTTCCCGCTCAGGCTTATTTAGAAGGAATGCGGATTGTTTTAGATTTGGCTTGGGGTGCGGCGACACAGGTTGCTCAGGCTGTTTTTGAGGCAACAGGGGCAGAGGTGGTTGTGATCCACGGCCGTCCTGACGGTAATCGTATTAATGTCAACTGTGGTTCTACTCATCTCGCATCTTTGCAGGCGGCTGTTAGTGAGCACAATGCAGATATCGGTTTTGCCTTTGATGGTGATGCTGATCGAGTAATGGCTGTGGATAGCCAAGGCCGTGTGGTTAATGGCGACTATATTTTGTATTTTTGGGGACAAACCCTGAGGCAGCGGGGGCAATTGCCTGACAATACGATTATCTCGACCGTAATGGCTAACCTGGGCTTTGAACGGGCTTGGGCAAACCTAGGTGGCAAACTGATTCGGACGAAAGTCGGTGATCAGCATGTACATTCCGAGATGGTGGCTCGAGGCGCTATGCTCGGTGGTGAGCAGTCTGGCCATATTCTTTGTCATCATTACAGTCTGACTGGAGATGGCATTCTCACTGCTTTGCATTTAGCGAGTTGGTTAAGACAGGCGGAGTGTTGTTTGCCTGAGCTGATTGATCAGAGTTTTGAGCCCTATCCCCAGCGTTTAAAGAATGTGCGGGTGGAGAGTCGCGAAAAGCGTCGTCAATGGGCAGATTGTCAGCCGGTACAAGATGCCATTGCCCAAGCGGAAGCGGCTATGGGTGAGCAAGGACGTGTGCTGGTTCGGGCATCGGGGACTGAGCCAGTAATTCGGGTCATGGTTGAGGCGGCAGACGCCGATGTGGTTGAGCACTGGACTGATGAGCTGGCTAAGGTGGTATCGCTGTATTTAGCCAGTTAGAGAGCCCCTTAATGACTGTCTGATGCCTTTCCTTGATGGATTGTGGCAGCAAAAATCCCTCTCTCAATTTAATGTGAGGGGGATTTTTGCTTGGATACTCTGCTGCGACAACAAATACATGATTAACCGACTTGCGTCTGGCTATGTTGGTGTGACATCATAGAGCCCCTGTGTCAATTTGCTAGCTAGCACCGTCAATCATGGCCAAAGGCGTTCGCATTATCATTACATTAGAGTGTACGGAGTGCCGTAGTAATCCCAACAAGCGTTCTAAGGGAGTTTCTCGCTACACCACTCAAAAGAATCGTCGGAATACTACTGGGCGATTAGAACTCAAAAAGTTTTGCACTCATTGCAACACCCACACTGTCCATAAAGAGATTAAGTAACTTATTACCATGGCCTATTTTCGCCGTCGGGTATCACCCATTAAGCCCGAGGAAAAAATCGATTATAAAGATGTTGATCTTTTGCGCAAATTCATTACTGAGCGAGGCAAAATATTGCCCCGCCGGATTACGGGGTTGACTGCAAAACAGCAGCGAGATTTGACTGTTGCCATCAAGCGTGCGCGGATATTGGCACTTCTGCCTTATGTGAATCGCGAAGGTTAAACAAATAAACCACAAGGACAAGGATCTAGGTGGGTGGAAAAGGGAACGCTGATCGAGTTTAAGGTGCAGGGAATTCCTCGATTAGGGGTAGCTGAGCGCCCGGAAGGTAAAAAAAACTGGGTGGTGATTGATGGTAAGGGTCAGTCCCATGTTTTGCATCCTCGTCAGATTACCTATGTAGTTGAGCAAGGTAGCTATCTGTCATCGAACATAGCTGATTTTCTTGCTGAAGCTGAACCCAATATTGATCCCGATAGTTTGGAAGTTGCGTGGGAATTTTTGCAGGAAGCTGGGGAATTTACCGACCCAGCTTCTTTGGCATTATTGCTGTTTTCGGATCAGTCACCGCCGCTGTGCTATGCATCTCATTGTTTGTTGAGCAGCGACAAAGTTTTTTTTAAGCGTAAAGGCGACCGCTATGAGCCTCGTTCGGTCAAGCAAGTGGATGAGGTGCGTCATCAGCAGGCTCGTGAAGCGGCACGTAGGGATGAATGGGAAGGTTTTCTGGCGCGATCGCAACGGGTTCTAACAGCTCAACAATATAGTGTTACTGAGGCTAATGATGTCTCAATAGCATGGGAAAAAACTGATCGTCCCCGTCTAGAAATATTGGAGCGTTACGCTACCCTAGGGGAAGATCATTCTCAAAAGTCAGCAGCTCAAGAAATCCTAAAAGCATTAGGCTACGATGCATCAGCTGAAGATGCTTTTCAGCTATTGGTGGATTTGGGGCTGTGGAGTCCGCACGAAAACTTAGCACTGCGGCGTAGTCAAATTCCCACTCAAATTCCTGATGAGATTAGTGTCATGGTGCAGCAGCGTATTGATAACCCGCCACCTGATGTTGATATTGATCGCCTGGATTTGACCCATCTCAAGGTTTACACCGTTGATGATGAAAGTACTCGAGAAATTGACGATGGTCTCAGTTTAGACATTCTTGACGATGGTCGTACTCGTATTTGGGTCCATATTGCAGATCCTACCCGTTGGTTATTGCCAGGGGATGACATTGATCTAGAAGCTCGACGTCGCTGCACAACCGTGTACCTGCCGACCGGTATGATCCCTATGTTTCCAGAGGCGTTGGCGACGGGGCCTATGAGTCTTCGACAGGGGGAGGTTTGCTATGCCTTGAGCTTTGGGATTGTTCTTAGTGACGAGGGGGCAGTTGATGAATACGATATCAAAGCTAGTTTGATCAAACCCACCTATCGCCTTACCTATGAAGATGTAGACGAGATGTTGGAGCTGGGGCTAAAGGCTGAGCCTGAACTCAACTCCCTGGCTGACTGGTCCAAGCGGCGACGTCAGTGGCGCAAATCCCAGGGGGCTATATCGATCAATATGCCTGAATCATCCATCAAAGTTGTGGATGAAGAAATCACCATCGAAGTGTTGGAAAATTCCCAATCTCGCAACATGGTGGCCGAAATGATGATTTTGACCGGAGAGGTGGCGGCTCGTTACGGTGAAGCGAATGATCTGGCGATGCCGTTCCGGAGTCAGCCTGAGCCAGAACTCCCTTCAGATAATGAGTTATTACAGCTACCGTCTGGCTGGGTGCGTGATTCCGCTATTCGTCGTTGTATGCCCCGCAGCGAAATGGGCATTAGTCCTGCTCGCCATGCCACCCTGGGGCTGGATTTCTACAGTCAGGTAACATCGCCTATTCGACGCTATACCGACCTGTTGGCACATTTTCAGCTAAAAGCCCATTTGCGAGGAGATACATTGCCGTTTTCTCCTGAAGAAATGACAGAGCTGACTCAAGGTGTGGCTACGGCTGCCTATGAGGCGGTTACGGTAGAGCGTCAAACAAAGCGTTACTGGGCGTTGGAGTTTTTGCGGCGTGAAGGCGACCATAGCTGGCCCGTGATGTTGGTCCGATGGCTGCGCGAACATGAAAATTTAGGGTTAGTCATCATTGAGGATTTGGGGCTGGAGCTAGCGATGCGGTTTGAGACTCCGCCTTCCCTGGGAGAACGCTTTGAGGTTCGGGTAGTGCATGCTAATCCACGGCAGGACTTTATTCGCCTTGAGCCTGTACCCGATGAGGTGGTTGCCAATGAATCGGTGGCATGATGGCGCAGCCTTTTTTGCATACCACCCCTGGTGATGCCCTAGTCAATACGATTGAAGAACGGGTAGGTATTTTGTTGTCGTGTGGTCTGTGTCGGCAATTTCAGGTGTTGTTGCCCACGAGTGTTGATGCTCTACTGGATCATCCAGCTACCCATGCGGCCTTTGAGCAAGATGAGTATATGCCCTACTGGGCAGAGTTATGGCCATCGGCGTTAATGTTAGGCCAGGAAATTGCTCAGTATCAGTGGCCTGTTGGTTACCGGGTTTTGGAGGTGGGATGTGGTTTAGGGGTATCGGGGCTAGTGGCGCTGGCGCTGGGAATGGATGTGATTTTTAGTGACTATGATGTGGCGGCCTTGGAATTCGCAGCGCGGAATGCTAAACGAAATGGGTTTGATCGATTTCGTACGGTGCCCCTTGACTGGCGTTTTCCCCCGAACGGACTGCAGGTGCCTATGGTGCTGGCTGCTGATGTGATTTACGAAGCTCGTAATATTCAACCCCTGATCGGTTTGATGGATGTGGTGTTAAGTCCGGGAGGGGAATGCTGGCTTGCCGATCCCGATCGCCCC
>JBCCJR010000012.1:0-34188 GCA_039045805.1 Cyanobacteria bacterium P01_C01_bin.118 | reverse complement strand
GCCCTATCTACCAAGCTAGGCTGCATTTCCTTAGGACGGACCCCTTTTCTGAGACTGGTTTCATAGGCATAAAGAGCTGCAAATCGTTGTCCATAGACGTTGTTCTGCAACAAGTCCAGCATCCGTCGGCCATCGGTTAGCATATGCCCGAACTTAAAGGGAACAAGATTGGTAATAAACATGATCAAATTGATCACAGATAAAAGACTAATCTTCCAAGCCAGAGGATTTTGGCTTGTCCAGCCTGGAAAAAAGAAGGGCGTCGCTGTTGCTAAAAACAAACAAAAAGAGCCCATGGGGCCACCTAAAAGCATTAGGAACAGTTTTCTGTCTATATGACTCAAGGATGTAGGTACTGTTTGGACAAAGCCAGCGGCAATCAAACGACGCGATTTGTTAATCCGAAATCCGCCGCCGCTGGGAATAAAAATCCAACGATTAATACCTAGAAAGGCTAACTCAGCCCCATTGAGTTTGGCTCCCAGAAAATGTCCCAGCTCATGGATAAATACAGACAGGGGTTGAATGATGAAGAGTATCAACAGAAGACTCAACAAACCAAACAGCGGATTTCTATCTGGCGGTATGGTGAACTGATAGGTTACAAGCCACCCCCAAACGGAAAATACCACAACTGCAACCAAGGTTTGAAGGATATACCACCCCCGCAGACTACTATTGGGGGGGACATCATAGGTCGGTTTTTGAGTTGGCTTGGACGGCATCAGGTATTTCTGTTGCTGCCATTGTTTAAGGGAAAATTCTAACCCTGTGATCGCCCCATAGATGCCACCCCCAAGCCCGCCACAAATCGCATAAATCAGTCCCAACGGGGAAATTAAACTCGCCATCAGCGGCACCGAAGCCATGCTCAGCAATGTCCCCAGCACAATAGCAACCACCGTTATCAAGGGCCATCTGCCTACAGGCCGGACTGCCTGTCGTAGGACCTGCCACTGCCCCAGACCCAGAAAACATGGCAGACTGAGGATCATAAATGTAACGCCTACCATCGGATGGATGGTTATGAAGCCAAAGGCAACGACCATGGCTAACCAGGGCATCGCAGCACTGATAAAAATCCACGACCTTGGTAACGGGCAAAATTTGCGCAATATCAACCATTGGGCAATGCCTAACCACAGCCCTAAGCAAAAAACGGCCATCAGTAGAAAGTTGCCATGGCCATCAGGCGACAGGAGGCTGGCTACGGTCATGGGTAGCCCCAAACCGATCCCAACAGCGACGGCGTTGGTAAAAATCCACCGTTGCAAAAAACCTTTTTCTATAGATACTTTTTGCCTTTCTGAAGGAGACGTCATGGGGCCTACCAAACTATCTATCACTCCAGACTACCCGCAAGATAAACCAAAGACTAAAAACCAACTGGAGCTAAAAATCCTAAAAAGTTGTCTCAGCTATAGCTTCAATCAGACACAATAGAGAATAATAGCGGTGAACTAAATTTATGGCCCAGACCTCTTTGACTGAACCTAATCGGTTACTCACCCTCTATCGGTCTTCCATTGGCAAAAAGTTAATCACTGGTATCAGTGGATTAGCTCTGGTTACCTTCGTCATTATCCATATGGCGGGCAATCTGCTGTTACTCGTCAGCGCCGACGGCTATAACCAATATGGTCATCGTTTAGAACGGCTAGGGCCCTTGATTTGGTTAATTGAACTGGCTCTATTAGGGTTTGTCCTTTTTCATATAGTGCTTGGGATCCAAATTTTTCTGGGGCGTTTACAGGCTCGCCCCCAGGGCTATGTTGCCTATGCATCCGCTGGAGAACCTAGCTATCAAACCCTGAGTTCTCGCACCATGATTGTAACGGGACTTATCCTGGGCAGTTTTTTAGTCTGGCACTTACTCACCTTTAAATTTGGTGTGCGTTACACTGTCCCCGGTTCAGACACGCGGGATTTAGCTCGGCTAGTGTTTGAGAAATTTCACAACCCTCTCTATGCCTTTGGCTACACCGGCGTTATGGTGATGTTAGCCAGCCATCTACGTCATGGTATTTGGAGCGCATGGCAGTCTTTAGGAGCTTTGAATGCCACTGTGCGCCCGGCTGTATATGCCGCCAGCGTAATTTTGGCGGTTGGTATTGCTATTGGGTTTGTTATGTTGCCGTTGGGTATTTATTTTGGATTGGTCCCTTAGATGATTTGAATTATGTAGAGCTTTGCTCTTCGTTCGGAACACCCTCTTTTTCTGAATTCCGTACCGTTAGGTCGTCCAGAGGACTTATTCTGAATTCCGACTTTAGACCCAGTCAAGATTTCTCAGCTTAAGTTCAATGCCCCTCCTTTATTCTCCTCAGCTAGCAATCGCCAACTCAAAACGAAGCACTCAAAACTCTTCATGTCCCTAGATCCTCGCATTCCTAACGGTTCTCTTAAAGACAAATGGAACAACTTTAAAGACCATTGCAAACTGGTCAATCCCAACAACAAACGGAAGCATACAGTAATTATTGTCGGTACGGGCCTGGCGGGAGCCTCTGCAGCGGCAACCTTAGCAGAGCTAGGCTATCACGTTAAAAGTTTTTGTATTCAAGACTCTCCCAGACGCGCCCATAGCATTGCAGCCCAGGGGGGGATTAATGCCGCCAAAAACTATCCCAATGATGGGGACAGTGTCTGGCGATTGTTTTATGACACCATTAAAGGGGGAGACTATCGGTCTCGGGAGGCGAATGTATATCGTCTAGCCCAGATTAGTAATCACATCATCGATCACTGTGTGGCCCAGGGGGTGCCCTTTGCGAGAGAATATGGCGGTCTGCTGGCGAATCGTTCCTTTGGTGGAGCCCAGGTGTCGCGAACGTTCTATGCTCGGGGACAGACGGGGCAACAGCTGTTGCTGGGGGCCTACAGTGCCATGATGAAAATGGCAGACCAGATCGAGATTTTTACCCGCAGAGAAATGCTGGACCTGGTGGTAGTTGATGGCCATGCCAGGGGCATTGTTGCCCGCAATTTAATCACGGGGGAATTAGAACTTCACCAGGGAGATGCCGTATTGCTGTGCACCGGCGGCTATGGCAATGTGTTTTACCTCTCCACCAATGGTCGAAATTCTAATGTGACGGCTGCCTGGCGCTGCTATAAGCGAGGGGCTCACTTTGCCAATCCTTGCTATACCCAGATTCATCCCACCTGTATTCCGGTGTCAGGGGACTATCAGTCTAAACTGACGCTGATGAGTGAGAGTCTGCGCAACGATGGCCGTGTCTGGGTGCCGGCTAAGCCAGGAGATAATCGTCCCCCCCATAAGATTCCTGAGGCGGAACGGGACTATTACTTAGAAAAACGCTACCCCAGCTTTGGTAACCTGGTGCCTCGGGACGTGGCCTCTCGGAATGCTAAGCATATGACAGATGACGGTCGTGGGGTGGGGACAACGGGATTAGCCGTATACTTGGATTTTCGCGATGCCATTGAGCGGGATGGACGGGATGAGATCGCAAACCGCTATGGTAATCTCTTCCAGATGTATCAACGCATCACCGACGAAAATCCCTATGAAGTCCCTATGCGCATTTATCCAGCGGTGCATTACACCATGGGGGGACTGTGGGTGGACTACCACCTGATGAGTAATGTTCCGGGGCTATTTGTGCTGGGTGAGGCTAATTTTTCAGACCATGGAGCCAACCGACTGGGAGCCAGCGCTCTGATGCAGGGATTGGCGGATGGCTACTTTATTATTCCGTATACCCTGGGGGACTATTTAGCCCGTAATCCATTGCCAGCAGTGTCTACTGACGATGCCGCCTTTGCCGAAGCTGAGGCCTCGGTGCAAACCAAGACCCAAAAACTATTGAGCATTCAGGGTGATAAAACCGTGATGCAGTTTCATCGAGAACTGGGGCAGCTGGTGTGGGACCACGTGGGCATGAGTCGCGATCGCAATGGTCTCAAAACCGTTATCCACCAGATCCAATCGCTGCGGGCAGAATTTTGGCAAAACCTGCGGGTCCCTGGCGCAGCCAATACCCTCAACCAAAATCTAGAATACGCCGGTCGTCTGGCTGACTTTCTGGAACTGGGAGAACTGATGGCCCGCGACGCCCTTAGTCGGGAAGAATCCTGCGGCTGTCATTTTCGTGAGGAATATCAAACCCATGACGGCGAAGCAAAACGTAATGATGAAGACTATGCCTATGTGGCAGCCTGGTCCTATAGCGGCGATGAACAGCCTCCCGAGCTCCACAAAGAATCTCTGGTTTTTGACAACGTTGAATTGACTCAACGTAGCTATAAATAAACATGTGGCAGTACTACAAATTAAGTCAAAGAGTAGTGGCTGCACATGAATAAGCAAAACTGAGAAAGAAACCTTATACAACCAGTTGTGCCATTAGGTGATCGGGCAGCAGGTCAACTAATAAACCTTGACCGACTCTACCAATAGCTGAAAGGGGCCCGCATCAAAGTGCGGATTTAGCTGACGGTCGTACTCAAACTTGCTCAGCATAATCTGCAGTGAATAAATCCGTTCTGTACGAATAGGCGCACGTTGAACCAACCGCGCCCGTTGTACGGCCTTCATCTCAGCAAACGGAATACGTACAGTGACCCAGCTGCCTTCAGTATCAAAAGAATAGGCATAGGCGACGGTATCCCACCCGGCTCCGTCCCTTAGAAAGAACTTGTAGCGTTGCCCGTCTCCCTTAACCCGCAGCTCAATCCCGCTGTAGGTACTCAGATCTAGCGGTGGCTCAAAATTACGGGTACGAATTGAGGCAAAGCCGCCGGAGTTGGCGGTAGATACATAACCTGTAAATGCTAACCCTTCGGACTGCAGCTGGGCTCCGCTCTGGCTAACGCCCCCCATCACGACATCATCGAGGGCTCCCCATAGTTCGCGCATCTGTTCTGTCGGTTGCCGAAAGTCGAAGATGACATTGGCCTGGAGCTGCGGTGGGGGCGGTGGAGGTGCGCCAAAAAACATATTTTGCAATGAGCTAAGGATGGGAATGGCGTCAAAGTAGTTGAGGGTGTCAAAAAAGCGACCGAAATCCCATGACTGACGGGGTTGTTCTGGCATAGCCTCACTACTCAGTTGACGAACATTTTTATTGTATAGGTACCGCTCGACTCCGTAGAACTTGTCTAGGACTGCGGAACTTAACCTTTATGTTCCATCGGCCTATATTTTCTTCGGTATTCCCATGCTGATATTTCTGTTGCGAAAAGATGTTCGAGAATACTACAAGATAAATCTTTAAGCTAATAAGTTATCTGCCTGGCAGAGATATTGTCCTGCAATTGCTCTGTTCCTACAGAAAAGACTTTATATAAGTTTCATACTGCTTATAAGTTCGTTGGTTCCAGCGTACTGACCAGTCCCAATAAAGGTCCCATCTGTTCCTGACCATTGAGGGCTAGCTCACTGTGACAGAGAAACAGCCGCTCTGTTGTGCGCCCTAACAAATCTCGCAAGATTCTCTCCAGTCTAGCCTCGTGCATCAGCTCCGTATCCAATGCCGTCACCGGTCGCTGTGGCCAATCGCTGAGAAAAATCTCCGCACCAAATAGTTCATCTTTTCCCGTTAGCCAACGGGGAGACCCTGCATCTAACCAAAACTGCCAGCGATGGGTAAGCCGCTGTGCCCGATACTGAAACACGGTGGCCAGAGTCACCCCCGGTCGTTCTCCATCCAGCGATCTCACCGGGTAGGGATTGGCCGACACCGTTCCCCGCTGCAGTAGTTGGATAAACCGACCCACATCAGAACTGTCCCCTGGCAGTCCGCCGTAGAGGGCCAGCCGCTGCTCCACTTCCCAAAAATACTGAGCCGTCTCCATCAGCTCCCGCAGAGCCGACAGCTGATCGGTTGGCAAATAGTTGCCCCGCCAGAGAAAGTCCTGAACCGCCCGATCTAAGATAATTACGGGACTCACCGGATAGCGTTGCTGCTGTTGTTTTTTTTGATTGTTAATCCAGTCCAAAATTTGGTTGTAAGCAGCTGTAGCTCGATGTCCCAGCCGGTCCCACCGGGGAAAGTTCTCCACTGGCAACAATCGAGGATGCTCCACATCGGGAACAAAACAATGATCGGCAATCAGCTCTGAGCGCACCGGGTCAATATGCGTCAGGTCAAACCAGGGCAGACTGGCTTCGACGTTGGGCGTCTGGCTAAGCACCACCAGCATTTCGGCGATAGCATCGCGGTTGACCAGTCGGCCTAACTCTGGATAAATCAGCGTCAGCAACGTCAGTAGCGATCGCACAAAGGGCGAACTATTTAAAGGTCGCTGATCGTTTAACGATGCCACCACAATCCCCCGCTGGCTTAAAATTTCAATCAGGCTATAACGGGCAATGGCATCTAACCCTGGACCAATCACGGCAATATCTGAGGGGTTAACTACGTCTCGATGCACCACATCGGCAATAAAGTCCGCCGTCTGTCGTAGCATTTTGCCTCGGGTGGTGGCCGTAATTAGCTGCACCTGTTCTGGCAACTCAGGCACCGCCAGGGGATCTTGTACCCACTGCACCACGTCATCGGCCATGATATAGCCCAGACTATCGGTAGCGGGATGAGGCAACTGCAGACGGTCGCAGCTCTCTGCCAGGGTTAGCGTAGCAGCAGGATCAGCCCCTACCCCTAAGCGGACTTGACCACTGGGGTTATAGGTAAAGGCTTGGGGGCGGTTTTCGGCTTTAAAGACCTGGAAAAGGGGAATTGCGATCGCGCTATATTCATCCACATCATCTGCCGCCGTGCCAGCAAACCGCGCCAGCAACTGCGCCTGATACTGCGACAGTGGTAATAAGTGCCGCCAGTACAGCTCCGTCATCAGCCCATAGGTGAGCAGACCCCGAGCCAAACACCAGCTCCGCCATTGCAATAGCGCTTGCCCAATGGCGTCCCAGGTATCCGCTGGCACCAGATTTAGCATCATGCCCTGCCGCAATCGTAGGGAAATATCATCCGTGGGAATCCCAGCAGAAGCCGCCAACTGTAATAAATCCAGGGCTCGTCGCACCATTTGAGCCTCTGGCCATCCATCCACCTGTAGTGCTTCAGCTAGTAGAGGCTCCCATAGCTGCAGGGCCAACAGCTGCTCATTTTCCGGACGCAGCTTTAGGGGAAACTGAGCCTTCAGAGCCATGGACTCCACCACCAACGGCCAAAATAGAATGACTTCGCTCTGAATAAAGCCTGCTGGCGTCGTCGTTGAATAAGGAATCCGGTCCTGGAGCACAGCTGCCAATCGGTCGGCCAGGGCCATCCGATTATCACCATTGGCCGCAAACACTAACCAGGGACGCTCAGCCGTTGCCGACTGCTGGCACAACCAGTCCATCAAACGCTGAGTTTTACCACTCCTTGTCGGCCCCGTGATCCAAATCGACACCATAGACGCCTCTGCTGGCTACGGCCTCCAATGGTAGCGTCAATCTTTGCCCCCATCTGCCCGTCCTTTAAAGCGGCAAAGGCCCGCAAACTGCAAGCCTTTACAAACTAATCGATACTTTAAATGCTGAATGCCATTAAGACACTTTCTATGTCGCCTCGGGCAACCCTTAGGAGATTATAGTGGTCAACGCAATCAAACCAACCACAAGAGCAGTACCTAAAGCACCAAAAATGATGTAATTACGCTTTTCATTAGCAGTTGGAGGCTCTGCTTCGTACATTTTAGGTTCAGAAGCAAAGTTATTAAGGCGTCCACCTTCTTCAGTGGTGTATGGCATAGGTATAAACTCTTACGGCACCATCATAGTTAAGCTTAGCAAAGGTTAGTGTATTTATTTATCAAATTCGACACTTCTTTAAATATCAACCATCATGATCACTAATTGCACAGCCTGGATATCCATGCCCAGTCGTTAGCATAGGGGCGTTAGATTAACCATGACTTAGTAGAAACCCGTGTCCTGGGCCAAACGCTAAATGTTTACCTAATTAACCTCGATCACCCAGGCCTCTGCAGAGGCGATGCCCGGCCCTCCATGGTCATTGACAGTTTGTATACCATCGCCATCAGAGGTGATGAAATCGTTTTGGGCATACTGCTACAGACATACATAGATAAAACTTGCTCAACCGCGGTTCTAACGGTCTGCTGAAAAAAGGAAAGAAAAGTATGGTGAGTGGTTCCAGGTTTGACCCAAAACGATTCTCCCAAATCAATCAGCTCATCAACCGCGTCCCACTGCGGGCCGTTATTGTCATTCCATTTATTTGTCAAATTTTCGCGACAGCGGGCCTGGTGGGATATCTATCTTTTCGTAGTGGGCAACGGTCCGTTAACGAACTGGCTCTCCAACTAATGGATATGGCCAGTGAAAATATCGACCAAAAGTTGGAAGATTATCTTGAAGTTCCCCACATCATCAATCAACAACGGTTTGAAGATTTTCGCAATGGACTGCTGAGTACCCAAAACCTTGAGGCACTGTACAAACACTTTTGGGCGCAACGACAGGCATTCGACTCTGTCAGCTATGTCTATATGGGCAGCGTTGAAGGCGGCATGATTGCAGTTGGTCGATTACCAGATGGAACGTCACTGATTGGTGGCACCGACCAATTTAAGGCCGGTGATTATGAAATTTATAGGGCAAATGAGCAAGGGGAACAGACTGAAAAGTTTAAGGTTTTACCGGACTGGGATGCGTATAACTATGACTGGTTTAACAAACCTATCGAAGTCGGTAAACCCACGTGGGGCACTCCCTATAAATGGACTGGACGCGATGTAGTCGCCATCTCAGCCGGTAGACCTGTCTATAATCCCGAGGGTGATTTAGTGGGCACCCTCGCAGTTGATCTATCTCTGTCGGATATCAGTCAATTTCTCCAAACAATTGATATCAGCGATTCTAGCTCTATTTTTATTCTTGAAAGCTCCGGAGATTTGATTGCAACATCAACCAACACGCCAGTGGCACTGACTGAAAATGAAACCACGGTTCGTGTGCAGGCTGTAGACAGCCAGGATAAAACAGTACGGCTTACGGCTCAAGCCATCCTCAACACTCTGCCCGACTGGCAAAATGTGAACAAAACATCCTTTTTAAAGCTAGACATCAACAACCAAAGACACTTTGTTAACATTGTTCCCTGGCAAGATGAGTATGGCTTGGACTGGCGCATTGTCATGGTTGCCCCTGAAAGTGATTTTATGGGGCAGATTAACAACAATGTGCGTCGCACTATACTCTTATGCTTAGCTGCCCTTGGGGTTTCAGTTTTGTTAGGTCTGCTGACAGCTCGCTGGATTGTTCACCCTATTCTCAACCTAAACCAATCGGCTAAAGACCTGGCCCAAGGCAAATGGTCCACCCCCGTCATCGCCACCCGTAAGGATGAAGTTGGACAGCTGGCCATGTCGTTTAAAGACATGGCTGCCCAACTGCAAAATTCCTTTGGTCTGTTGGAACAACGGGTACAAGAACGAACCCAGGAACTGGCTGTCGCCAAGGAAGCTGCAGATCAGGCCAGTCAGGCTAAGAGCGAATTTCTGGCCAACATGAGTCACGAGTTGAGAACACCGTTAAACGGAATTTTAGGTTACGCTCAAATTCTTTTGAGAAGCAACACCCTGGTCTTAAAAGACCAAAAAAGTATTGGCATCATTGAACGGTGTGGCAACCATTTGCTTACTCTGATCAATGACATCCTTGATTTATCAAAGATTGAGGCTCGGAAGCTAGAGCTATTTCCTAAATCATTACATTTACCGGCCTTTTTGAGAGGAATCCAGGAACTAACGCAGGTTAAGGCATCGGAAAAAGACCTGGAAATTATCAATGAGTTTGATCCAGATTTACCAGAGGGGGTGCTCGCCGATGAAAAACGCCTGGGACAGGTACTGATCAACTTACTGGGCAATGCGGTTAAGTTTACGCAAACGGGCAAAATTTATTTCCGTGTTAAGAACCTAGCTAAAACGGCTGATGAGGCTGGACTACACCAGCTGCATTTTGAAATTGAAGATTCTGGTGTCGGCATTTCGCCACAGGATATGGAAAAAGTATTTCTACCGTTTGAACAGGTGGGGGATAAACGAAAGCGGAGTGAAGGAACCGGGCTAGGGTTAGCCATTAGCCGTCAGATCATCGCCTTAATGGGTGGGGAATTAAAAGCGTCTAGCCAGGTTAACAAAGGAACTACATTCTGGTTTGAAATCCAGGTGCCTGCGACCCAAGATTTTCATCAGATGGCCCCTACTACCCGCCAGAGCAAAATCATTGGTTACAAAGATCGGTTACATAACGTTCTGGTGGTAGATGATCGGTGGGAAAATCGGGCTGTCATCGTTGGCTTATTAGAGCCATTAGGTTTTCACATCATTGAAGCAAACAATGGTCAAGAGGCACTGGAAAAAGCTGCATCACAAACCATTGACCTGCTGATCACCGATTTAGTTATGCCAGGAATGAACGGATTTGATTTGCTGAAAGCGGTACGTCAGTCGCCTCATCTGAACCAGGTGGTTGCGATCGCATCCTCTGCCAGTGTATTTGAGGCCGATCAGTTTCAGAGCCTGGATGCCGGTGCAGATGCTTTTTTAGCAAAACCCATTCACACCGAAAGTCTACTAAATCTCATCGAAAAACATTTAAAGTTAGTATGGATTTACGAAGCTAGTCCACATGAAGATTCACCCCCATTCGAGCAAGCCCTTAATCAAGAAACCACCCCTCCTGCCCCAGAGAAACTCCATCACCTAGCTGAGCTACTAGCCATGGGAGATGTGGACGCTTTAGTCGAGCAAGCTATCCTACTCCAACAGCAGCAACCCCATCTGAAAGAATTTGCATCGCGACTTAGGCACCTGGCGGAAAGTTGTTATCTAGATGACCTAGAAAAGTTAATTAATACCCACATCTCCCATCAAGATTAGTACTTTTCGTGACCATGGCTCCCTCTTCTGCTAGTCAGTTTCCTCATCTTCACCAACCACCAGAAAGCTTTATTCTAGTAGTCGATGATGAACCGGCCAACTTATCTCTTCTAAAAGAAACCCTTTCCTGTACAGGCTTCAAAGTCAGGGTTGTCACCAGCGGGCTAAAGGCTCTTGAAATCGCAAAAAAGCAGCCGCCAGCTCTGATTTTGCTCGATGTAGCAATGCCCGAGATTGATGGATTCGAAACCTGCCGGTTACTCAAAAGGGATCCAGACATGGCAAATATTCCTGTTATTTTTGCTACAGCCAGCACGGAAACTGGACAAAAGCTCAAAGGATTCACCTTGGGGGCTGTGGACTATATTACAAAACCCTTTCAAGTTGAAGAGGTTGTTGCACGGGTTAGGGTACAGCTCCAATTGCAGCAATTAACAGCGGCTTTACGTCATAAAAATCAACAGCTTGAGCATAACCTTCAGGAGCTAAAAAATACTCAAGTTAAATTAATTCAAAGCGAGAAAATGTCTAGCCTGGGGCGTCTAGTGGCAGGCGTAGCCCATGAAATCAATAATCCCATCGGGTTTATCTACAGCAACCTGCCCCCCGCTCAAAACTACTGCAAAGATCTAATCACCCTAGTCAATCGCTATCGCCAGGAACATGTCAATCCGTCTCCAGAGCTTCAAGCCTATATAAAGGAGATCGATCTTGATTTTCTAGAGGGAGATTTACTCAGGTTATTTAAATCCCTTACTATTGGGGCAGAACGAATTCATCAAATAGTTTTATCACTACGAAACTTCTCCCGTCTGGATGAATCTGCACTAAAAACCGTCAACATCCATGAAGGTATTGATAGCACCCTCATGGTTTTACAACATCGTTTACAAGGCAAGACCCACCAATCTGGTATTGAAATTCAGAAACAATATGGAGATTTACCCCTGGTTGAATGCTATCCAAGACAGTTAAATCAGGTGTTTATGAATATTCTCCTTAACGCCATTGATGCCGTTGAAGAGCGCAACCTACAGCTCAACGGTAGTTTAGTAGACCCTGGCAAAATTCAAATCGCGACAGCGCTGGAAAATCGTAATTTTGTCAGCATTTGCATTAGTGACAATGGGAACGGCATCTCAGAAGATGTTAGATCAAAACTATTTGATCCTTTCTTTACCACTAAGCCGGTGGGCAAAGGCACCGGTTTAGGGCTATCCATCAGCTACCAAATTATCGTAGATAAACATGGCGGCTATTTAACATGTGCCTCATCGCCAAAAAAGGGAACATCCCTGACCATAGAACTACCCATTGAGCATTGTCCAAGCTAATGGCTGCCTACTCCCCGCCCACTATCTCATTCCTAAGTGGGCAAATGTAGTGAAATCAGTACTTCTCCAGGGAGAGGTCTCCCCACCGATAACCTTGATCTACCCGATACAATTGCTTTGAAAACTCCATGGGAGGAGTTGCGATGGCAGCATCCCCAGACAGTAACTCATCCAGTTTCCCTGCACGCCGCTGGCCGTCAGCGTGGTGGGCAACCAGACTATCACTGGATCAGCTCACCCAGCGCACCCTAAAATGGTTTGCCGTGGATGATGACAAAGTTGCCGACATCCTCAAAAAAATCAGGGATGAACTCCCTACCACCGAAGCTTGGCTGATTGGTAAACCTCAGTCCGGTAAAAGCTCAGTTATACGAGGGTTAACGGGAGTCTCCGCCGACATCATCGGTCAGGGATTTCGTCCCCATACACAACATACGCAACGCTATGCTTATCCCTCTGCAGATTTGCCGCTGCTTTTATTTACAGACACCGTTGGTCTGGGGGATGTAGACCGCGATGTGGATAGCATTATCCAAGAACTTCAGACCGATCTAACTCAGCAGGCCAGGGGCGCTCGAATCCTTTTAGTAACGGTAAAAATCAACGATTTTGCCGTGGATAGCCTGCATCGAATTTTGCAGCAAATACGCTCTCAAAATCCCACTATTCCGGTAGTTTTGATCGTCACCTGTCTCCACGAGCTTTACGCCAGCACAGAAGAGCACTCTCCCTACCCACCGACACAAACTGCGGTTCAACGGTCTTTTGGTGAACTCAAGCGAAGTTTCGATGGTCTGTATGACAGTGCCATCATGATCGACTTTACCCTCGAAGAAGACGGCTATCAACCCGTTTTTTATGGCTTATATGCCCTACTCACTGTTCTCTCTGAGCAGCTTCCCGAGGCCGAGTCCAATGCCATCCATCAGCTACTGGCGCAAACCGACGAAGCCACCACCCAACTGGGCACTATTTATCGAGACGTCGCCCGTCGTTATATTTCAGCCTTTGCCGTCATTGCTGCCACACTGGCCGCCGTGCCCCTCCCCTTTGCCACCATGCCTGCCATCACCGCCCTTCAGGTATCGATGATTGTGGCCTTGGGGCAGCTTTACGGTCAGCGTCTCAGCTTTTCCCAGGCGGGCGGTGTGGCCAGCACCATCGCCGGAGGCTTTTTAGCCCAGGCCATTGGTCGTGAGCTAATCAAACTTGTGCCTGGCTTTGGCAGCGTTATTGCAGCATCCTGGGCTGCTGCCTACACCTGGGCCCTGGGAGAAGGGGCCTGTGTTTACTTTGGTGATCTGATGGGGGGCAAAAAACCAGATCCAGCACGCATCCAGGCCACCATGCAAGAGGCATTTAAATCAGCAAAAGAGAGATTTAAAGAGAGAGAAAAGAATTAAGTTTTGAGTTCTAAACCAGGTCTCAATTTTGAGTGCTGAATGATAGAACTCTTTTCTCAACATTTCTTTTTCATTCCCGAAAATATGGTGGGTTGGCACTCTTTTGGGGCCAGTTTTTAGAAATAAAGTGAATTAATGTGGGAGCTGCTATACATAAACCTACCAGCCCCATCCACCAGCCCTGTTGCAGGTCTTCCAGCTTAAAGGTGTCAGAGCTAGGAAATAACAACTCCGGTGTGACTGCAACAATATTATTGAGCGCGTGGGCAATAATGGGCACCCACAAACTGCGAGTACGAATGTAAAGCAGTGCCATGATCACGCCAAACATTGTCAAACCCAGGGGGTTATTGACATGGAGTATGCCAAACAACACCGATGACGCCATAATCCCAATGGGTAAATTCCATCGTACGGCCCAGCGCTGTAGTAGAACTCCACGAAAGATAAACTCTTCGGTAAGGGGGGCAAAAACAATTGCCACAAACAACATTAAGCCCTTATATATAGCAGGAACAGCGGTCTCAATCTCAAACAGCTGCTGCGACAAACGTTCTTCAACAAAACCTGGGGCTAAAAATGAAATTGGATAAAACAGCAGTAGCGAACTGCTAAGGGAGAAAATAAACATGCTGGTGATCAGCAGCAGACCATAGCCTAATGGAAACCGTGGTACCCGGCCAAACAACTGTTTTATCCTAAGACCCGCTCGCTGCCCCGTCACTAGCAAGATGGCACAGACCGTGCCAAAGATGACCATGGAGTTGATGGGTTGCCATAATCTATCCTCTATGGACCAGGGCAGTAGGTTTTGATATTCCAGCACGACAAAAACCGTCAGCAGGACTAGATAGATAGCGATAAACGTACTAAGCACATGGGTGCGGAATTTGATAATGTCAAAGGGGTTCCTACCCATGTTGATGGTTTGAGAAATCTTGGTGAATAAACTTAATTGTAGGCCAGATCTCTAACTCGCCAAGGCAGCAGCGTAACTTTGCCTGCAGCAATTGACGGAAACGGCGGGCAGCGGTTGTAAGCACTATGCTAAAACTGCATAGCAGTAGCGGTTTTTCAGGATAGAGATATGTGCGATCGCACACCCTGGCAGTCCAACACACTTTGGTCAAAGCTTCAGACCCAAACCCACCATGGTTTAATCACCGGTGCCCTCAAGCCCATCGATACCCAGTACGAAATTATCGTCGATGGTGGATTGGCCTTTATCGTCCGTATCCTGACCAATCTCAACCGCAAAGCCCAGGCTCGTAAAGTACAGGCCAAAGAAAAAACGAATCCTTTTTTACCCTACGATCCAAATCTATACGTCACTGATGTGTCCGACACCCATCTATGTCTACTCAACAAATTTAATGTCGTTGACCATCACTTTTTGATCGTCACCCGTCAGTTTGAGTCCCAGCTAGACTGGCTCAATCTGGCAGATTTTGAAGCCCTTTACAGCTGTCTCAACGATGTCGCCGGTCTATTTTTTTATAACGGTGGTAAAGCCGCTGGAGCCAGTCAGCCCCACAAACATCTACAAATCGTCCCCCAGCAATCAATGGATTTCCCCATTGATGCCCTGATCTCTACAACAAGTTTTGTTGATGATATCGGTCAAATACCCCAGCTGCCTTACGCCCATCGCATTGCCCAACTGTCCCTCAACAAGGATCCAGATCAATGGCTACAACACTACCGCCAATTACTCAACAGCCTCAACATTGGCGATCCCACTGGCCAGTGGCAAGGTCCGCAGCGAGCGGCCTATAACCTACTGGGAACAAAAAATTGGATTATGGTTGTACCACGACATCAGGATGACTATCTAGGCATCTCCGTCAACTCCCTGGGGTTTGCCGGTTCGCTACTGGTTAAAACCCAGGAACAGATGGAACAGCTAAAACAGCTTGGGCCGATGAGTCTGTTAAAGACAGTTGGCCAAGCCAGGCCACTGTAGGCACTGACTTTGTGATAGCCCCTAGATCAGTGCGGAAATATCCTCACCGCATTCATCGGCTAAGAAGCAAAGGGCACGAAATCGTAGGCTGACCACCTCATCGTATAGAGGATTGAGCTTACACATGGGTGGAATTTGAGCAATGGTACGCCCAAACAACACTACATCACGCTCAAACGGACACTGATCGGGAATAAAACTAGCAATGCGGCGAGCTAGAGTAGGGTTTTTGAACTCGAGAGAATCAAGCCAACGTCTGATGGGCTGTAGCGGCTTGAATTGAAACTTAGCGCTGTGTAGAACGCGATTCTTCAGAAATGCAGTGGCAGAAGACATGATCTTAGATAGAAAAGACGTAGTTTTTCAGGAAAATAATTTATTTGATATTTGATGCGTTAACTGTATTTATCGAAGATCTAGATAGTGACTTGAAGAGCTAAATTTGAATCCCCTCTACGTTAAGCAATCAATTTTGTATATAGGTAAAGAGAATAATAACCCTGACCAAAGTTTACTAAAGCTCCAATAAAGCCAAAAAATAATTAAAAATAAGGTATTTGAACTGAATTTCAATCTAATTAAATGCTAAAGGCTGAAATCAGCTTTGTGTGTGACCAAAAAGACATTTTGATGTCTTTAATGCAGGATACGCATCACCTACTGAGATTTCCGGATACTTGTAAGTATTAGAAGAGAGATTTATTTATGGTTTTGAACAAAACGATTGGTTAGAACCTAGGGAACAATCCGATGCTAGGGTCATACTTCCCTTAAACCAACAGGTGATATCCAGGAAGTGATTATAAAAACTAAACATTGAATCTCAATAAGAGTACTTGGATAGGCTCAACAAAAATTGATAACACATTATTTTTTGATCGGGACCTACTGGGATCACAGCAGTAGGGTACGTTTGATCACCTCTGGGATGGTGTAGGCACCACCGGTCTATGCCAAGGATCGGTTATCCGGCATTAAGTAAGCACATGTGGTGATATAGGCTTAGTTAGCACTCTGCTTCAGAGAGTGCTAAAGTCTTTCATTGCAGAGCTAAACGAGCTGACTATGGCGAAACTGGTAGTATTTGATGAAAAGTCCCGCCAGGCTTTAGAACAAGGGGTTAACGCCCTGGCCGATGCGGTCAAAATCACCTTGGGACCCAAGGGTCGAAATGTTGTTCTTGAAAAAAAATTCGGCGCACCTCAAATCGTTAACGATGGCATCACCATTGCTAAGGAGATTGAGCTGTCTGACCCCTACGAAAATACTGGAGCCCGGCTGATTCAAGAAGTCGCCTCCAAAACAAAGGATCTGGCTGGAGATGGAACCACTACGGCCACCGTACTGGCCCAGGCCATTATTCGCGAAGGGCTAAAAAACGTTGCCGCTGGAGCAAATCCAGTTAGCCTGCGTCGTGGCATTGAGAAGGCGGTCGCCAAGCTGGTGAATGAAATCGCAGCCACTGCTAAGCCCGTAGAGGGTCCGGAAATTGCCCAGGTGGCAACCGTATCTGGCGGTAGCGATGAAACCATCGGCAGCATGATTGCCGAAGCCATGAATAAAGTGACCAAAGACGGCGTAATTACCGTTGAGGAATCCAAGTCCCTCCACACTGAGTTAGATGTGGTTGAAGGGATGCAGATTGACCGTGGCTATATCTCCCCCTATTTCGTCACCGACCAGGAGCGCATGATCGCTAATATGGACGGTGCCCTGGTGCTGATCACCGATAAAAAGATCAGCTCTATGCAGGACCTGGTAGGCGTTCTAGAAAATATTGCGCGGGCTGGTAAGCCCCTGGTCATCATCGCTGAGGATGTAGACGGCGAAGCTCTGGCCACCCTGGTGGTCAACAAGGCCCGTGGTGTTCTCAACGTGGCAGCGGTTAAAGCCCCTGGCTTTGGCGAACGCCGTAAAGCAATGCTTAAGGACATTGCTGCGCTTACGGGTGGTCAGCTTATTTCAGAAGAAATAGGCCTCAGCCTAGAGATGGCCACTATCGAGATGCTGGGTACAGCCGATAAGATCACGATCACCAAGGACACGACGACCATCGTGTCTGAAAGCGGCAACAAAGCTGACATTGACGAGCGCATTGCTCAAATTCGTCGTGAACTGGATGCCACCGACTCTGATTATGACAAGGAGAAGCTATCAGAGCGTCTAGCCAAGCTAGCGGGTGGTGTGGCTGTGATCAAAGTGGGTGCTGCCACTGAAACTGAGCTGAAGGATCGCAAGCTCCGTATCGAGGATGCCCTGAGCGCTACTAAAGCTGCTGTGGATGAGGGCATTGTCCCCGGTGGTGGCATTACCTTATTACACCTGGCGGAGAAGCTAGAGACTATCAAAGCTAGCCTCCCCCCTGAAGAGCGAACTGGTGTTGATATCGTCATGCGTGCGGTGGAAGCTCCCCTGCGTCAAATTGCTGACAATGCCGGTGATGAGGGCAGCGTAGTTGTAGAGAAGGTTCGTTCTCTGCCCTTTAATGAAGGCTATAACGCTCTGACTGGTGCCTACGAAGACCTGATGGCTAGCGGCATCGTTGATCCCGCTAAGGTAGTTCGTTCTGCGCTGCAGGATGCGGCATCTGTTGCAGGCATGGTCCTCACTACTGAAGCACTGGTCGTTGAGAAACCTGAACCCGAATCCGCTGCCCCTGGTGGTGACATGGGCGGTATGGGTGGCATGGGCGGTATGGGTGGCATGGGCGGTATGGGTGGCATGGGCATGCCCGGCATGATGTAGCCAACCTCCCCCAGACCCCTCCTTTGAGGAGGGGGGAACATATTGCCAATATTTCATTCAAGGGAGCGTTGCATGCAGCGCTCCCTTGTTTTTTATGAATTGATTGGCGTTGGGATATCAATCAGCTATAGTCTAAATAGTACATATTTACTTAGCCGGTGATCAGCCTGTGACTCGCGTATCTGACCTTGCCCAGATTCAGGAAGTGGAACTCAGCCAGCGGATTTTAGAGATGGCCAGGGCGGGGGTGTATCGGGAGTCGCTGTTTGATGCGTTTAGTGGGGTGGCGAGTAAGCGGCAGGTGAGGGCTGCGATCGCAACCGCCAAACAGTTTGGTCTCCGCTCCAACCCATCTCTACGGGATACGGACCTGGGTACGTATTACCACATTGATCCAAAGCAGTACGACAGTTTTCAAACATTACTAGAGTCGGCGGTTTCCCCGGTATCCACCGATGATGTGGCTACTCGATTACGGAAACTGACGGAGGCGGTGCAGATTTTGGTCAGAGTGTCGGGGGGAGTTGCGATCGCATTGCTAGCGGGCGGTAGTCTCTGTGTCCTCAATGGCAAACTGACTCTGGCAGCCACCATCTGGAGTGCCTCTTTGGCCGTTAGTCTGGTATGGATGCTGCAAAAACTACTGGTGGGGTCTCTGCTGGAGGGGTAACAGATCTAAAGTAAAACAACAAGAGAGAAAAGAGACACCGTACAGTCAGGTTGTTCCAACGGGGACATGATTATGCGATCCACTAAATTGTTGAGCTTCAAGGAAAATTCAATATTCTTCATCTTTGCCCCGATCAGTCAAGCGACGCCCCCTTTCCTGTTGGAGATATCAGATCCTGACTAACTGAGCACACATTTTGATCTGTTGACATTTCATGTTCCAACAGATTAAATGGGAGCTAATGCAGCTCTAATAATCTTCATCTTTTAGAGAAATTGGATGAAGCGAAACATTGGGGGTGATTTACCAATTTACGAATCAATGGATAATTGTGGCTGCTTGGAATCAAGATTCGTTTCAATGTTCTCCTGTGTAGGCTAGCTGGGTTCCGTCGAGATTCTTTACCCTCTAGATCGATTTATGAAATTAAGAGCATTTTGAGCGACATTGTTGTCAGTCATAAAAATAAGTCTTATACCTGCGTATTTCCGTGAGGGCATTTAGGTGTTCTCTCCTAAATGCCAGCAGCGCTCAATTAAATACCTATTAAAGGCCTGTCTGTCAGACTAGTAGGCGATCAAGCCTAAGATTTTGAGTAAGGCTGGGAAAGAGTATGGAAGGATAAAGAGTTACTCATTACTCATTACCAAGTCCCAGCCTAGATTTTTAGCGTTGACACGGCACTGGCAAGAACAACTAATGTTCTCGCCGAACCTAAGGGACAACAACTAACCTGCTCTAGAGCCAATGCTGTGCATTGATAAATGCACAGCATTGGTCACATTGGTTTAGTCGATAGCTATTTCTTAAAAAAGCGTCAGGCAATATGACGTGCAAATTTCTGCTGCAGTCTGAAGCCATCATCCACTGCATATGGAGTTTTTTACCAGAAGAGTCAGTCTGAAAAAAATCATACGGAAGGGACATCTCTGCTGTTCAAAGATATTCGAAATACGGAGTCACTACACATGGATATGAACACAATGCATGGGAACCACGGGAACAATCCTGTAAAGATGAAAGAGCATTCAGCTCTAATGGATCTGGTACCTGAGTCCCGAGCTACCCACGTTGCTATTAACAGTGGGTCATGGTTCGATGCCAGCACCTGGAAAAACGGCAAAATTCCTACTAATAATGCCCGTGTCATGATTGCAAAGGGCGTCAATGTTCTTTATAACGGCGAAAGCAACGCGCGTCTTAAAACCGTGCGTCTCGATGGCACCCTCACCTTTGCCCACAATCAAAACACCAAAATGGTGGTGGATACCTTTGTTGAGACAACCCCAGGCACCCTCAATATCGGTACTGAAAAGAACCCCATTCAGGCCGACAAAACAGCCCAAATCATCATTGCTAACGAAGGCAAGATCGATAAAAATTGGGATCCAACCCAGCTCAGTCGGGGTATGATCACCCATGGTAAAGTCAGAATCTATGGCGCAGAGAAGACTGACTTTATTGCTCTGGCCCAAGATGCCCAGGCAGGCGATAGAGAACTTGTTCTTAAAGGTAAGCCCACAAGCTGGGCAGTGGGTGACAAACTCGTGCTGGGTGGAACCAGCTATGGCTGGAATGGCAATGACAAAGACAACAGTCGCTTCCAGGACGAAGTCTTAACCATCACTCAAATCAGCGGTAACCGGGTTAAATTTACCAACGACAACATTACCCAGGGAGACAATACTGTCCTACGGTTTGACCATGTACGCCCTAACATTAAAGAAAAGAATCAGTTAAAACTCTATGTCGCCAACACCAGTCGTAATGTGGTGTTCGAAAGTGAAGACGGGGCTGCCACCCCTACGCAGCAACGGGGACATGTAATGTTTATGCACAATCCCGATGTGCAGGTTAACAATGCAGGTTTTTATAACTTGGGCCGCTCCGATAAAGCCAAGGTTGTTGATGATGTTGGTCAAAACGTAGACGGGACCAAAGGTTCTGGCACCAACGTTCGGGGTCGTTATGCCCTCCACGTGCACCGGGCCGGGGCAGACGACCTTAATGGTCAAGCAGCACTGCTAAAAGGGAATGCAGTGGTCGGTTCCCCCGGTTGGGGCATCGTACACCATGACAGTCACGCCATTATCAAAGACAATGTTGTGTTTGATGTGGTGGGTACCGGCATCGCCGCCGAATCAGGGAATGAGCTTGGTCGCTGGGAAAATAACATCAGCATTAAAACCACGGGTATCGGCTGGCAAAAAGCCGATCAACAAAAGGATACTCGCGAGCGCAAGTTTGATTTTGGCTTTCGTGGTGAGGGGTATTGGTTACAGGGTTCCTCTCAGGTTGTCATGAAAGACAATGTGGCCATCAGTGCTAACGATGCAGGCTTTACGATTTTTGGTGACAGTCTTGACCCCAAAAATGATTTCCGAGATGCAGAAACTATCCAGGTCAAAAATTTGCCTGCGAATGTCCGCAATCGGGTTGCCAAACCAGGACAGCAGGAAATCGACGTCACTGATGCCCCCCTTACCCCAAAATCGGGCTTTGAAAGTTATAACACCACCACTGGCATGAAGGTCTGGGGGTTAATGACTAACTTTGATGGGCACCTTGAATTTAGCAGTCCTGAACCAAAAACAGCCCACCAGGTACGTAGTCAAATTAGTGACCTTACCCTTTGGGGTAATCGGTGGCAAGGCCTCAGGGTTTCCTATAGCAGTAACCTGGACTTTAAAGATGGTCTGATTATTGGTGATGTTGAAAAGCCCAAGGGAGGCAGTGGTCTTTTCCATAACCATGCCACCTTTAAAACTAACTACAACAATCTCAATATTCAGGGCTTCAACCAGGGTGCTGAGATTGAGTTTCTAAACGAAGAAAAGGACTTTACCCAGTCTTCTATTATTAACAGTAAGTTTAGTAACAACACCTATAATCTCACCAAAATTGGCGATGAATCGTCTATGAAAGGGCGTCCTGACGACTTTCCAGAAGCCTTTGCCATTAAAAATACTGTCTTTGAAGATAAAGACGGCAATAGAGCTCCTATTGCTAGTTTCGGCGTGAGTGCAGCCGGGGGGCTTGCGGTTAACTTTAATGGGGGTGGCTCTCGCGACAGCGATCCACTCAAGCCCGATAGCACATCCCCAAAATATCCAATTGACAGTAAAGGTATTGCCACTTACGGTTGGGACTTTAACAACGATGGACGGTTTGATGCATTTGGTCGTCAGGTAACCCATAAATTTACCAAAGCCGGAAACTATGATGTCACCCTGAAAGTATTGGATAACCAAGGCGCGGCAAAAACGTTGACCAAGACAATAAACGTTAAACCAACCGCCTATCCCAATGCCTTTAAGGATAGTTCTTTTAGCAGCACTGGTAAGTTTTTAGAGCCCTGGAAAAGCAACAGTCAGTGGTCTGATGACGGCTGGTTTGCCACCGATGAAGTCAGCCGTAGTAATGGCTCAGCCGTACTCTCTAAGGTGGATGACTGGGAAAACTTTGTCGGCCAAGTCGTGGAAAACAACAAAGTTCATAAAGGACAGCAAACCCTGAGCTTCAACCTGAAGAATCTAGAAGGCAGTGACAAGCCCTGGCGTACTAATGAAGTGACCGTCGAACTATGGGGTGTCAATGGCCAGTTTAAGAACAATGTCTGGGAAGGTAATGGACCCACTCAAGTTGGCACACTACCGATGCAGCGCAGTTTGCTCTCCAGACAAGAAATCGGCGGTGAGAATGGTCAATTTTTTAACTGGAAAAAGATCAATACCGATGTCAACTTGGGCAATGGATATGATTTTCTGCTATTCCAGGCAAAAGCTCAAAGAGTCCTTGATCCAGGTGATTCTGTTGCTATTGACAATGTCCAATTGGGCGGTGCTTATAACGGCAGTGGACCAACATCCCCTCAGCCAAAGCCTGCACCAGCGCCAAAGCCGACTCCACCAACTCAACCAAAAGAAACGGTGATTGGCGAGTATGATACGCTTCAGATCGATGACAAATGGCGGACGGTATCTCTAGATAATGCGTACGATAATCCTGTTGTGATTGTGTCTGATCCTACGTTTAATGGTTCAGATCCGGCGATCATTCGTATTAAGAACGTCGCTGCTAAGACGTTTCAGCTGCGCATCCAGGAGCCTAATTATAAAGATGGACAACATACTAAAGAGTCTGTTTCCTACATGGTGATGGAGGCAGGAGACTGGGCCCTTGACAACGGCGCTCGCATCTCTGCAGGTACCCACAGGTCAAGCAAATTAACATCTAAAGGGTTTGACACCATCACCCTGGAAGACTTTGGCAAAACTCCCGCTGTTCTTTCTCAGGTACAGACTGTCAATGGTAGCGACTGGGTAACCACCCGCACGCAGAATCAGTCTAAAAATGGTTTCCAATTGGCGATGCAAGAGGAAGAGGCGTTAAATAAGGGGGGACACAAACAGGAAACTATTGGCTGGGTAGCCTTAAATCAAGGGGTAGCCTCTGACGGTGATACCCTGATCCAGGGGGGAATGACGGGACGTTCTGTGGGTAGCGATCGCAAGTCGGTCCAATTCAAAGAAGCCTTTGATAAAGCCCCATCGGTGATTGCCAAACTTGGTTCCTTCTACGGCGCTGACGTTGCTAATGTGCGTCTGGACGACATCAGCAACGTCAGCTTTGGAGCCAGGGTCCACGAGGAGCAATCCTTAGATTCAGAGCTTGCCCACACCAATGAATCCATTGCCTTTCTTGCCCTGGAAGGCAGATCAGGTACGTTAACAGGTGTGGGTGTTTAGGGGATGTCCATAGCGGGATGATTTCTCCAGGAATCTAAAGTTCGGAATTCAGAATACTCTGCGAGAAGAGCAAAGCTCTACGGAGGTCGGAATAGGCTCCTTTTCTGAATTCCGAATTCCGACCTCCGAATTCAGTCTTTACTTGATCCCCCTATTATTCTGCTTCTTTCACATGCTGATCCAACCATGCCACCATTTCCCACAACACATGGCCCACCGCCTCTCGTGAGCGATAACCGTGGCCTTCTGCCGGTAGCGATACATAGCGCACTGTGCCCCCTAGTCCCTTCATTGCCTCAAATAACCGCTCTGACTGAATCGGGTAGGTGCCGGCGTTGGTATCCTCCGCACCATGAATTAACAGTAGCGGTTCATTAATCTTTTCTGCGGCGATAAAGGGAGACATGGTTAGATACGTGTCCGGTGTCTGCCAAAAGTTGCGCTGTTCTCCCTGAAAGCCAAATGGGGTAAGGGTGCGGTTATAGGCTCCGCTGCGGGCAATACCGGCTTGAAACAGATCGCTGTGGGCCAACAGATTTGCTGCGGTAAATGCCCCGTAGGAATGCCCCCCAATGGCAAGACGGTTGCCGTCGCTCACACCGCGTTCTACCAGAAAATTCACTGCCGCCTCCGCACTGGACACCAGTTGTTCAATATAGGTGTCATTGGGTTCCATATCTCCTTCGCCGACAATGGGCATGGTGGGACCGCTAAGTACGGCATAGCCCTGGGTTAACAAAAACAAAACCGAGTCTCGACCAGGACGGGTAAAGGTATATTCTGAGCGGGTATTTTGACTGGCAACTTTGCGATCTTTAAACTCTCGCGGGTAGGCCCAGAGTACGGTGGGCATAGGACCATCGGTGGCCGAATTATAACCTGGCGGTAGATATAGGGTGGCGGTGAGCGTCACCCCATCAGCTCGGGGGTAACGAACAATCTCTTTTTGCACATCGGCATACCAGGCCAGAGGATCGGCGTAGTCCGTGAGGGGGGCTTCTTCACCATTCGAGAGACTGAGCTGATAGTAGTTGACCGGGGCAGCCTGAGACTCTCTACGGACAATTAATGTATTGGCATTATTATCCAACAGGCGGGTAACTCGGCTAAAGATTTCTCCGTTTGCCTGCCACAGTCGCTCTTTTTCAAGGGTGGCCAAATCTAACCGATCTAAAAACGGAAATACACCGTCTGGAGAAGCCCCACCGCCATTCAGGTACAGACTATGACCATCCTCACTAAACATCAGCACGGAGCGGCCATAGGGGCCGGGCATGGTTACGGGATTACCGGGATTGGCATAGGCATCTTGAAAGTCTCTTTCATCCAGTAGTCTAGGCTGAGCGGAGGGATTTTGAGGATTAATAGCCCAGCTTTTTAGCTGACGACTGTCGTACCAGGCTTCTGTTGCGATCGCAAAATCCTCACTACTCCAGGTCATTCCCCGAAACCGCAGCGTAGATCGCCATATTTCTGTTGGTACCCCATCAAAGGGAGCCGCCAGGGTATATACCCCATCGCGATACTCCGCCGGTGCACTGGCATCGCCACCATCTAGAGCCTCGACCCAGTAAAGGGTGGCGGGCTGATCGGTACGCCAGCTGATACTACGTTTTCCCTGACGGACCGAGTCAAAGGCAATGGGAATATCATCCGCCAGGGGTAGGTCCGCCAGTTCATGAACCACCTCGCCCTGACGGTTTAAAATCTCGTACCGCATGGGAAATCGAGACAGAGGTACCTGGTAAGAGAATGGTCGATGCGCCGTAGACCGGAGCAGCCACTGACCATCGGGAGAGACTGTCACATTCCGGATCAGGTCAGGTTCATCCAGCAGCGCCATCTCTCCATCCAGGCTAATGTGAGCCAGCTGAGACGAGAAGTAATATTCTAGCAACGCCTCATCGTGGGGACTTTGCAACAGATTGGTATAGGTGCGGGTGGCCGCCACCCGGCCCTGACTGCTTTCGATCACCGGTCCATTGGGCACCGTCGGTTCTGTCGGGGGTGTGCCACTAGTTTGCGGGCGCACTTTGCAAATCAGCCCTTGATCACCGGGCAGCCAATGACAGGGATTGTTATACACCCCATTCAGAATCGGTCCTGCCAACGGTCTGGCTTTTGCCTCAGCCACATCCAAGACCCAGGGCTCAATGCCATCTGTCTGGGTGAGGGTAAATACTAGATAGCGACTGTCATAGGACCAGCGGAGATTGCGAATGCGAGCGTCGGTCGGCAGGTCAATAGGTGTGCCGTTGAGTGAGCCCAACGGACGCACGGTCATGCCTTTGTAAGACCCCTCTTGAGCGGGTCCCCAGGTGTCAGGATTAACTTTGGTGCCTGCGATCGCAATCCAGGGTTCTGCCAGCTCTGAAATTGGCGGCAGCGACCGACGCTCAAACTCCACTAGCCACTGGTTATCCGGCGAAATTGATACCGCCGGTAGCCGGTCCGCATCCAACATCGACACAATCGGTTCAGGGGGATTTTGCCAGGTAGACTGATCAATCTGAGCAGGCGCAATTGCAGGCTCGGTTTGAGCGGGCTCAACTTGAGCAGATATAGGCATAGCGATCAAGGATAGGACAACAAACAGCAGCAGTCGAAACATAGGGAGCGTAAAAGCCAGAACCTAGAGTGTAGATGCTTCCCAAAAATTAGGGTTGTTCTTTCAGGAAATCTAAACGTAAACTAATGATTTCTTTGGATTTTGACAATTGTATGGGTAGCGGGGAAATCGTTTCTTGTTCTTCAAACGTGGTTATTACTGCTGTGTTATCCGACACTGGAGCCATATCGTCTGAAGTAGCTTTTGATAATGTAACGATCTCGCCCCTGGCGTTTAGCTTCATAAAGCGCCTGGTCTGCCCGGTCCACCAGCCCCTTCCATGAGCTTTCTGGAAGGGGCACAATGCTGGCAATGCCAAGACTGACAGAAACTATGGAGCTGACTTCGGACTGGGCATGGGGAATGGCTAAGGTGTGGATCGCTTGTTGGATGGTTTGTGCGATCGCAACCGCCCCAGATTCATCCACATTAGGTAAAACCACAGCAAACTCTTCCCCACCATATCGAGCTACAAAATTAGACTCTCCCTGAAGACTCTCTTTTACGGCTCGGGCAATCTTCCATAAACAACGATCTCCTGCTAGATGACCGTAATAATCGTTATAACGCTTAAAATAATCCACATCGAACAAGATCACAGACAGCG
Source organism: Cyanobacteria bacterium P01_C01_bin.118 (assembly GCA_039045805.1). GTDB lineage: Bacteria > Cyanobacteriota > Cyanobacteriia > Phormidesmidales > Phormidesmidaceae > Leptothoe. The sequence goes on along the minus strand of JBCCJR010000012.1, from coordinate 7,232 downwards.
GTTGGCCCACTTGCTGAAGCTGTTGCCACTCGTAATCAAGCTGTCGATCCAAGAAACGACGGTTCATGATCTGCGTTAACTCATCAATATTGGCAAGTCGATATAACTTTTGATTTTCTTTTTTAAGATATTGCCTTGAGACCTCTTGCTCTTGAAGTTTTTGGTGTAGCTGTTGATTGACTCTCTTTAGTTGAGCATTCTGGACACTGGTACGCAACAGACTGCTAGGGAACTGATTTGGGAGCGCCTGTTTAAGACCTAAATATAGGCTCAACGTTAGCAATAGCAACCAATAGATCCATTCTCCAAAAATTGTATACTCATAATTAATAGCAGGGAAGATTTCTAATAGAATATAGGTACTTATAAATCCTATGATAATTGAACTAATGCGAGACTCTAGTAGGTTCAATTGCTTTGGGACAAAAGTGTGACGTATACGCTGCGGGGAAAACACAAAATCAACTGAAAATAGTTCAATTTTGTCAATCATTATCGCGCTCTTTGGTGTTTGAAATTACTACAAAACAAATGAGAAAATTCCAAAATATTTTACGAAAAGAATCCGAAATCAATTTTATTTAGCCATAAAAGAACAAATAGTAACAATTAGTAACCACCAACAATAAAAGCTTTTATATCCTCATCAGCTCAGTCAAACTCACAAGGAATGATCCTGACAGAAACACCTACTTTAATGGGTTTACTGAACTGGGATTGAGTATTAGTTAAAATCTGTAGTGTCCTCTACTAAATAATACTGAGCCTGTATAGAGATACGGCCAAGAACTGAGAATAAAAAAATCAAAGTCATTAGTACAATGTATGATTTTTTACCTCATGGTTTAGTAAACTCCATTAGTTCTTTAACCTGTGTGATCGATGTCAACCATCGATGGTTCATTTTTTGTTCCAACCAGAACGCCTATTTCAAGAGCTATGAGAGTGTTAATCCCCTTGGGGTAAAAACAAAAATAAATGTAAGGTGATGCAGATCAATTGATGTGACAAGACTCACCAAATATAGCTTGTCGCACATATTTCAAGGCATACATGGTCGCTGCTACCCTTCTTTATAAAAAACACTACTTTATCAGGCACCAGTCCACTATCGGTGTCCATGGGTTATACCTGAATGGTTCTTAATCGCCTCATGAGAGCAGGTCTGTTTTGATAATCATCTTTTAATTCGTTAAAACGTCCGATAAATTCAGGCAGTTTTTTCTGATATTCCGCTAAGTCTCGCAAATCTTTTAATAACGCTGTGGCTTCATCATAGGGCTTGGCTTGTTTGGTTTCGATCAAAATCACCACTTGTTGCCAGAGCTTTTCTTCTTTAGGTGCCAAAGTTTTTAATTCTTTAATTCGCTTGCGTCGGGCTGCTTCTTGTTCTTTTTGTTTTCGTTTTTCGTAGGCCACATCCATCATCTCTGTCAGTTCGGAAAGGGTACGGTAGCCCGATACAGCTTCAGGCATAGTATCTACCGGTCCTGCTAGTTCCTTCAATCGGTTAATTAGCTGTAAATCCACATGGGGTTCACGGCGCACCAGCTTGATCAAAAATTCTTCTTTCTCTGATGTTGATAGATCGGCTAATCTCTCTTCTAACAATAGCGCTGATTTAGATTTGGCAGACACGTTTTGACTGGCCTCAGCAGCGACAGCCACTAAATCTGAATCTAGTTCTACCAGTTCTATAAATGTTTCTAGTGGATCCGACAGTTTGCCCAAGTTAGGTGGAATTGGAGGTTCGACTGGGTCTTTTTCAATTTTGTAGCCAGCACAGTTAGGCACAGCCCGTAACCAGGCCAGGTATAGTAATCGGACGTCCCCTGTTAACAGCTGATCGCGCAATGGTAATAACTGGGGTAACCAGCCTTCTCCCTCGACCCACCCGCCCATACTGCCATCTTCGTCACTGATATTTATGTTTAGTACTACATATTCCTTTGTCTGCTTGATGGTAATGGCATAGGGTAGCGCATAGGGTTCATACCAGTCTGGGTCAACTATGGCCCTGGGAAACCGGAAAATTAGCTGACGGGTGCCCCAATTGGAGATGTAGAACATGATATCGAAGTATTTGGTGACAAGCTCCTCCGGCTTACCTCGAAAATCGCCATAGTTATAGAGAAATATGGCTCGATGGGGGGTTAGCTCAACACGGCTGGATAGTTTTTGGATCGTGGCCTGTTCTTTGGCTGTTAGGGGGCGATCAATGGCTTGAAATTCATAATATTGATATCCACTCATTAGTCATGCCTCCCTGTGATTAAGTCCGTTCTTCTTAAACTAGGGCATAATTAAGGAGTTATTGGCTGAGGTAACGTTCCTTCATGACTCAAACCATCGTTGCTAGGGACATAACGCTGCGTGAACTAAAGCAAACCTTTGGTTTAAGTGAATCGCAGGAGTCAGGGTTCTTTTCGGAATGGTCTGAGTCGTTTGTTGCCTTGAGCGAAACCGAGAAGCAGACGCTAGATCGGGTAAAAGAAAATTTCTCAGATATGGTGGCAGACTCGCCCGTTTTGGAGGATGCGGTCAAGCTGGTAGTGTTGGCACCTTTGCTAGATTTGGCTGGGTTTTATCGTCGTCCATATCGAATTGAGACGGAGACTAGCATTGAGATAGAAGCTGAGGATAAGGGTGTCACTATACGCGGTCGAATTGACGTGCTGGTGTTGAAAGAGCGATTGTGGCTGTTGGTGATTGAGTCAAAACGCAGCGACTTTTCGGTGACGAGGGCTATACCTCAGGCGCTAAGTTATATGTTGGCTGATGAGAAAACAGAACAGCCAACGTTTGGGATGATCACTAATGGCAGTGAGTTTTTGTTTTTGAAGGCGATGCAACAAGAGTATGGCAATTCGCGATTATTTTCGTTGGTGAATCCAGGAAATGAGTTGTTGGATGTGTTACGGATTTTGAAGGGATTGGGAGAGCGGGTTGCGATCGCAAATACCGACCGTTAAACCCCAACCATTTTCGATTTCAGCCATTTGTTATCATGCCCTGTCACAATCCATTTTACATTGGTAATATTGGGGTGTGGATGCGATCGCCCAAACGTAGATACTGTGTTGATGACTAAGATGCAAGGGATGGTTGTAGAGGAGATGCGTCCGTGGAGGAAATTCAGGCGGCAGCAGAGAAATTTGTAATGGTCATGCCCTGAATCCAGAAATCGCAAGATACTAGGTATTGGATTGATGACAAGATACCAGGTATTGGATTGATGAAATGAGGAGGATTGGTATGTAAGGGCAGTGTTTAAAGAAGTTTAGCTCGGGCTGAAACACTGATATGCTAGGATTTACAGGCATGTATGCGAGAGAAAAGACATCCATCCCATCCTTCAGCCACACTGCCAGTACTTCCCCAAGTAAAAGGTAGATGTCCATAGGGGCTAGAACTATCCCATCTTGCCAAATAACTAGTGTTATCGTTACTAAGCCATCCCACCTCTCGTGCAAACTTGTTGAATGCTTCTTCGTGATATTGGTAATCTGTTTTACCCCCACAACGTAGATAGATGTCTTTTTGAGCACTAAAACCAAAGTGTCCTCCACTAAACTTGAGCCACAGATGATCAATCAGCTGTAAGTCTTCGCAGGAAAAAGCTTTAATGCTGTCTACACTCAAGTTGCCCTCCGCTTTACGATTAGCCACATCTACCATCACTTGTTCAGTTTCTCTGTCTGCATCTTGCCACTGGGCATTAGCCAAGTAGTTAATCAGGTTGCCATAGCGAGGATTTATCCGTTCTCGCACAACGCACAGCCCATTGTTAGGTGCATCAGGCAATGGGCGGTAATGATACGTTCCCCCATCAGAAACCAGTTCTGTTTGAGTGCTCAGCCATCCACAAAACCATTGAGCATCAACATCAGAAATATTATCTACAAGCTGTTCATTCTGGTAATCAATGGTTTGTTCGGTAGCCTGAGAATGAAATTGTTTTGAGCGTTGGTCTTCTAAAAATAAACTATATTCAGCCCAGGTAATTGCGTCATAAACAACGAACTTTCCATTCCGTGACGCTAACGTATTAAACCTTTGCTCTAGTTGTACCCTGGCATTTGCTTTGTCACCCAAATCAGCCTTGGCTAGACGATTCTCCAGCATTTCCCTTACAGCAGTCTGAGTTTTTGACCGTTCCTCAGTCACCACTCGACGGGCAAATTTCAGTTTCTCTGGAGTCGGATCATCCAACACCGCTAAGACAAAAGGCGTCGCCTCTGTCATCGCAGCATAGAAACTAATAACCTCTCGCCAGTCCGAGTCATCTAACTGCTGCAATAGATACTCTTTCGAGTAGTTCTCATGAATTTCCAGAGCTGTTAAATATTCCTGGAATGTCTTATGGGTAAACTCATAGAGATTCCCCTCTTCCCCAGCCAGCAGACCAGCAATGGTCTGAATCTCCTTAAGAAAATACTTTGGCTTAATTGGTTCGGGCAGTTGTACCTGAGCCAATCTCTCAGCAATCCACCTGCTACCCTGCTTTGGCGTAAACTTCTCCTGCCCTGCCTCGGTCAGCTTAAACGCCAACTGCCGCAAAACGGGCTGACTCTCTTCCACAGAGGCCACCGTTAGGCTTGTTTCTCGACGATAGGGTCGATTCTCCAGCAGCAGGTCAAACATCTTCTTATAGAGCTTCACCCGCTTATCCGGCAAATACTCAAATGCTTCATAGGTCGCAGCAATAATCGTCACCAAAAGCGGATTTTTGGCCAAATCATTTAACGCTGGCGTTCGCACAATCTGCCCCATCAGTTCTTTTGAGGCTTCGCTAGCCTCAGCTTCACACTGTGCCCGCGCCTGGTTTTCTGAAAGTTGTTGTTCTGCTGGTTGCTTTTTACTCCGCTGCCACAGGGTTTCCCACTTTTTGTGCCACAGCATCGCCCGATACCACTTGTTGATAAAGGTTTCTTTGTCCTTCACCGTAAAGTCCAAAATACCTACACGGGCGATGCCCTGAAACAGACTACTGTCATACCCATGGGGCCGAGAGGTGAGAATAAACTGACTGGGATAGGCCTGCATTTGCCAGTTCACCCATTTGCTCACCAGTTCGCGGCGGGCATTGGGCACTTCATCCAACCCATCGAACATCACCAGGCACCTTCCCTGGTCCAATCGCTGCTTAAACCACTGGGCCGATACCTCCAAGTCCTGACAGCGGGGCAGCTTACTTACCTGACTCAAGATTAGCTCTGGCAAAGAGGGCGACTGAGCATCCTGAATCTGCCCATGCATCGCCCGAAACAGCAGCAGCACCGGCAGTAGATTCGCTGCACCAAACTCACGATGGGACTGGTCAGCATAGTTTAGTGTCAGGTAACGGGTCAGCGTAGTTTTGCCATAACCTGGATCGGCAATAATGGCTAACCGCCGATAGCGCTCATTTACCAGCTCCTTACGCTTGGGCAACAACTCCCAAATACGCTTGATCGAGTCCGCATCCGTTGGATTATTCGGGTCAGAGTCCAATCGAATTGGCACAAAGATTTCCTTAAGTTCCAGAGGAGGCAGATCCGCCTTAAAACCTTCCACTTCTAGGGCATAGCAGTAGGCCTGCAGAGCTTTCAAATACTTAGCATCAATGCCTGACCAGTTTTCTAACGTGCTATCTGCCCTGACAGCGGCAGCAGTTCCTGCCTTAGTGCCCCACTTGTTCGATACTTTTTTGAGGGGAGCCATCAGTCCCTGGCCAAAGGCCGTCAGCAACGTTGCTCCACCCGTAACCAATAAAGCAATCAATGCCGATGGAATCTGCTCCCTAAAAAGAAAGTACAGCGTAGAACCACCACTGCCGGTAATCAGCAGCTTGATGAGGGTGTCTGCAAATGGATTAGGGGGAGTGGGCTTGGGCGACTGCTGATTTCCAGGCGAAGACATAGGGCTCTGTCATCTGAAGGATTTACGCTCCTATTCTACTCATGTAGCATCAATCCCGCGATAAAGCTCAGCTACCACAAATTCCAACCCAACACTGGTCAAAACAGCCGTATCGCCCCCTGCATAAACCACCGTTTCCCAATCCCCCGAAGCCATGCGTCGCTGACACTCTACCTGCTGATGGTCTTGAGAAATCAAAACATACTCTTCCAGAGACTCAAGCTGTTGATAATCCTCAAACTTATCCCCACGATCAAACGCTTCAGTACTTGGAGAAAGCACCTCAACAATCAGCTTGGGATAACGCTTAATATATCGATCTTTCCGGTCACGCGAATCGCATGTAATAAACGCATCCGGGTAGTAAAAAAAGTCATCCAAATAGTTAACTTTTACATTGCCGGCATGAAACCGACAATCAGACGCATCCCCCAGATAATTGTCAATAATTTTGAGCAAGTTAAACGCGATGCGCTCATGGTTATCCGTCCCCCCTGCCATGGCGTACACCAGCCCTTGCCGATACTCATGACGAATGGCACTTTGGCGTTCTAGAACCAAATATTCTTCAGGACTGATGTAATGGGGAACGGCAATCATGGAACTGTTCTTAACAGATAAAATTGACAAGGTGGGCAGTGCTCACCCTACGCAATCCTATTCTACTGATCAAAATAGCCGTATCGCCATTTGTAGAGGCATTGCATGCAATCCCCCTACAGGGAATTGACTCGACATAGATAGTAAACCCATAGATCTCTACCCATAATCGCAGCATCCATATCTAAAATTCTCTCTGTGCTTTGCCATGGATAAATTTCCACCTGGCTAAAATCCTTAGCTAGTTGTTTTACCTGCTGTGCAGCTCGAATATAGTAGGTATCTAACCGAAAATTATGGGACTCATCGCGAACGACTAGATAATCTGCTTCTGACAACGTGTTTCGCGTCATAGGACGATTAAATAACCAAAACAGCCCCAGCATCACCAAATTCTCATAGGTCTTAAGTGGATTAGGACCAATTTGTTTTCGCCAGATAAGTCCATTCTCTAGAGCCTGCAAGTTGTGGCTAGAAAAGAAAAAGTAACAGCCTTCTTTCCCCACTCGCTTAATCTCCTGAAAAATCTTTAGCCGATCTTCGTGAGACACATAATCAATGCCGTTAAAACTAAACAGAATCAAGTCAAAAGAGCTGTCGTTAAACTGACTTAGGTCCCTGGCGTCAACTACATCAAAGCTGATCGAATCGTCCAGCTGACTAAACCGTTTTTGACAGGCAGCGACCATCTGAGGGGAGTAATCAATGCCAACATACTGGTCCACCAGGGG
>JBCCJR010000011.1:0-35192 GCA_039045805.1 Cyanobacteria bacterium P01_C01_bin.118 | reverse complement strand
TCCATGGCGATTGGAACCAGCTGGTTTGGCTGAATATTTAAGGATTGCAAGTGACGGCTTAGCTGTTGCGATCGCTGCTGCACCTCAGCATAGGTCAATGTGTCAGTTTCAGTAATAACAGCGGGATGTTTGGGCCGTCGCTGCGCCTGGGTCAAAAACGGCGTATGCAAGTATTCGTCTGGGAATGATAGCGAGGTGTCATTAAACTGGGTTTGCAAAGACTGTTGCCAGTTGGGTAGCTGAAGAAACCGGTGTTGCTGTCCCAATTCGGGCTGATTGGCCAGATCTTTTAGACCTTGAACATAGGTCTCAAACATGGCTTTGATTACACCCGTTGGAAACAGGTCTGCCACATAGTCCCAATTAAGCACCAGGCTACCGGCTTCTTCATAAACCTGATGGTCTAGCCACACCTGAGGTGTTTGGGCAATGCCGTACACTATTTCACCCAGCCAATCTGTGCCAAATGTAGATTGGTTTTGAGACACTTGGGGATTGGCTAGGAGACTAGTAAACACGACGGGTACAGTCACCCGGTTGGCCGATGTTCGCACCAGATCTCGCAGCACCTGTACTCCGCTCACATAGCTATTTTCAAGGTCTTGCCACAGTTGAGCCTGTAGCTGTTTGGCCCGTTCCCAAAAACTCTCTGAGGGGGTGTAGTTGACGGCCAATAACGTCAGGGATGTGAAATCGCCCACAAGATTCTGCACATCGGGGTGAATGGGTAAGCGATTAAAGGTGGTTAAGTTGAGATTAAAATGGCGGTTTTTACTCCAGGTGGCGAGAGCCTCGGCATAAACAGCTACCAGTAAGCTAGACGGGGTAAGACCTACCTGGGTAGCCTGCTGTTGTAACTGTTGCCAGGTATCGGGGGCAATCTGGGCTGTCAATCGACTAAATCGAGGCTGCTGTACGTTGGCAGGTGCCGTGGCCAGGGGCAGTTCAGGAGCCGGTGGTAGCTCCGATAGTCGCGCTTGCCAATAGTTTAGGGACCGTTGATAAACCTCAGATTGTTCAAACGTCTTTAAGGCCAGCACATAGTCTCTAAAAGATGTGGTGAGCGGTGTCAAGTCCGCCAGTCCCCGGTAAATCTGGCCCCATTCCCAGCACAATAGTCCCATGCTGGTGCCATCTACCAACAGATTGTCAAAACTCAGATATAGCCTTACCCGTTCCTGACTTAATCGAGCAGCGCACACTGTAAATAAGGGCCATTGGTAGGCATCGTGAACCTGATGGGAAAGTCTGTTTCGTAAATCGTTAAGCTGTTGTTCAACAACGTCATCGGACGCCTGTCGCAGGTCTAAAATCTCTATATTGTAGGGGGAGACGGACGCTAGAATCTGTTGTTGTCCATCGGGTAAAATCACTGCCCGCAGCATCTCATGGCGATCAATTAGCTGGTTAAATGCCTGGTTTAAGCGATCGCAATCCAGACTACCTTCAAACTCGCTATACACATGGGCCGCCACATTGCCCATTTCAAACAATCCGCTCCGTCCGATCCAGTAAGCTTCTTGAATATCGTTGAGGGGAAACGGCTGGTGCCGTTTTTCTGGTGCAGGGGACAGCTGGGGTAACAGGTCTGTAGGCTCGACCAGCCCCTTAAGCATGTCAGTCGCCAGGGAGGCAATATCGCGATTCTCCAGCAGCGATGTAATGGACAGGGTACTGCCCAAGGTTTTCTCCAGATCAAACTTTAGCTCCAGAGCCATCAGAGAATCCAGGGCCAGGGTGTTGAGGGGAGTGGTGGGGGTAATCTCCACCGGATTTATGCCTAAAGCGGCGGCGATGCGATCGCACAAATCCCTGGCCAAACGCTGCTGTTGTTGCCCCGGCTCCATCGCCAGCAGCGCTTCCCGCGACAGATATTCCTTTACTTCACGGGGAACTGCGGTTTGAAGAATGGCCTGGGTGCCCTGTTCTGCCAGTCGACTCCAGTAGCGCTGTCGCTGGAACGGGTAAGTGGGTAAAATAATTCTTTTACGGGCGTAAGGGCGATCAAATTCAACCCAGTCCAATTCTGCACCCTGTTGATAAAGGTGGCTAAGTGTCGTCATTAGGGTATCCCAGGAGGCAGTTTGGGGAGTTATAAGAATCCGGTATGCTGCATCATTTGGAGCCTCTTGTAAGGTAGTTGAGTATTGATCAGAAATAGGAGTTTGTAATGCTGTTTCCAGGCTGAGATGTCCGGATATGCAATTGGCCACAAGAGAACCAATGCCCTGACCGATTAGGTGCTCGGGTTGGATGCCCCAGGATTGGTAGAGTTTGGCGAGGGAGTATTGGACGGTGAAGAGGAGGGAGGGGGAGAGGGGGAGGGGGGGAGAGGGGGAGAGCAGGAGAAGGGGAGAGAGGGAGAGAATATTCGCGCAGCGATCAACGTCTTGTCGGAATGTGGGATGGGTGTTGTAGAGTTCGCGTATTTTGGCTAGGGTAATTTCTGTTTCATCCGGTGGTTCATTGCTAAAGTCAAAAACAATCTTAGGACGGGTTTGAATCGCTGTAGAAGTTGGTTGATGTTCCAGGTATTCTGTTAGTTTTTGCTTTAGCTGAGCGATACTGCTGCCGACAAAGGCAAGCCGATGGGCAAAGTGGGCGCGCCCCACACTGGCTGTAAAACACAGGTTACCGAGATCGGTATTAGGGTCCAGATACTGTTGATAGCGTTGTACCAACTGCCAAAGGGCGGCGGGGGTCTTAGCAGAGAGGGGCAGCAGGTGTAGCGGGCGCTGTTCCTCGATCTCGGGCTGGGGCGATTCTGGGGCGGCTTCGATGACCATGTGGGCAGTGGTGCCACTCATGCCATAAGCGTTAATACTGGCGATGTGACGCTTATGGTCTTTGGGCCAGTCGATGGCTTTAGTGGGAATTTTGGCGGGAATATCTTCTAAAGAGATCTCTGGATTAAGCTGCTTTAGATGTAGATGGGGGGGCAGTTGCTGATGCTGCAGTGACAAGATTACTTTGATCAGGGCGGCTAACCCTGAGGCGGTTTCGGTGTTGCCAACGTTAGTTTTTACAGAGGCCAGCCATAGGGGCTCAGAGCGGTCTTCTTTAAATACTGAACCTAAGGCCCGCATCTCGATGGCATCTCCCAGGGGAGTGCCAGTGCCCTGGGTTTCTACATATTGCACCTGGTTCGGCTGGATACCCGCTTGGGCCAACGCATTTTTAATGGTTGTTTGTTGAGCGGCTCCGTTGGGAATGGTAAAGCCGCCGCTGGCTCCACCGTGGCCGATGGATGAGCCTTTGATCATGGCCAGGATGTTGTCGCCTGCTGCGATCGCATCCCCCAACCGCTTCAGCACAACCACACCACAGGCTTCTGAACGAACATAGCCATCGGCTGCCGCATCAAAGGTTTTGCAACGACCGTCCGCTGCCATCATCCGGGTGCGAGAACAGATTACATTGGTTTCAGGAGAGAGCACCAGGTTCACACCACCCACCAGCGCCATCTCACACTCCTGGTTGCGCAAACTCTGACAACCTAGATGTACTCCCATCAGAGACGATGCACAGGCAGCATCCAGCGCCATATTCGGCCCCTGCAGACCCAACACATAGGAGAGTCGCCCGGCGGCAAAGCTAAAGCCAGATCCAAACCCGGTGTAGGTGTCCAGCCCTGTAAGATCTCTTGCCCGGCTTTGCAAGTTGGCATAGTCAGCGGTGCAGATAGCCACATAGACGCCGGTACGACTGCCCACCAGCTGCTGTGGACCGTAACCTGAGCGTTCCAATGCCTCCCAGCTAACCTCTAATAACAATCTCTGCTGCGGATCCATCTGCTCTGCTTCTCGTGGACTGATGCCAAAGAAATCAGCATCAAACTGGTCCACATCTTTGAGAAAACCGCCCCAGCGAGTGTAGGTTTTACCTGGTGTACTCGGATCTGAATTATAGTAAGCCTCCAAGTTCCACCGTTCGGGCGGAACCTCAGTAATGGGGTCTTGTCCACTGCTCAACAATCGCCAGTAGGATTCTGGATCGGTAACATCTCCAGGGAATCGACAGCCCATTCCAATCACGGCGATGGGTTCATTTTTAGCGGCTTCTATGGCCTCTAGTTTTGACTGCAGCTCGTAAGCAAGCAGAGCTAACCGGTTGGGAGAAAGATTTTGAATACGCTCAAGAAAATTGCTCATAGCCTTACCTCCCAATCTTTTCTGCCAACAGCCGCTCCACATCTTCCTCAGAAAGCTCTGAAATGGCAGCTAGGGGATCGTCTGAGATAGATGGAGTTTTAGCTGAAGTGTCCCATGTGGCTTCTTCTACAGTTTTCCAGTCCAAAATCTCCTCTGCTAAATAGGTGGATAGGGCTGCCACTGAGGGATGTTCAAAGGCAACAACGGCAGGAATGGATCGTCCCAGGGTGGTTTCCAAGCGATTTTTTAGTTCCAAGGCCATCAGGGAGTCCATGCCTAACTCAAACAGCCCCCGCTGATGGTCTAGTTCGCTCAATGACGTCATCCCCATAATCTCAGCTACCTGGGTTTGAACATAGTCCGTTAAGCGTGCTCGTCGGGCAGAGACTGGAAGAGACTCTAACTCCTGTAGCCACTGTTGATTCTTTTGAGAGGCTGCTTGGGGTTTGGGGTTATCGTTACCAATTTTTTTGCCAGCTAGCCTGGGCTCAAGCCGCTGTTGGTGGGTGGCAACAACAATGGCCTGCTGAGAGGTTGTGTGGGGATCTAGACCCACTACATCAACAGCTTTATATTGCTGTGCCTCAAGAAAAGACTGCCATTGGGTGGCTGTTAGCAAGGGGTAGTCTGGCCGTAAATCATGGTCTTTAAATTGCCACCAGCCTGGGGTTAAACCAAAGGTTAAATCTAGCCAGCCCTGGGGCTCCATGCCCTCTAATAGCACCAGTAGACCACCGGGGGCTAACAGCATCTGCACATGGTCCATGGTCCGTTTCAAGTCAGCGGTGGCGTGGAGCACATTGGCGGCTAGCACAATGTCAAAGGATTGAGTTTCAAACCCTTGGGGGTGAGGATCCTGCTCGATATCAAGGGTTTGATAGCTAACAAATCGATAGTCTGCAAACTTATGGGCAGCCTGGCTGGTGAAAATGGGAGAGATGTCGGTGAAAACGTAATCAGCCCTCTCCTCAGGCAGATTAGGTAGAACAAACGCTGTTGTTCCCCCTGTCCCCGCTCCAATTTCCAAAATCCGTACGGTACGATCCGGGGGCAGCTTTTCCAATGCCGTTGTAATGGCACGCTGCACCTGCTGGTTAATTACCTTTGCTGCTGGAGAGTCTTGATATAACCGTTCCACTAGAGCAAACGAGCCGTCTGGAAACAGTAGCTGTAACGGATCACACTGTCCCTGAAGAACAGCGGCTAAGGATTCACCGCAGCGGCTCAATAAATCCAGCTCAGCTAAACAATCGGGATACTGTTCCCTTAACAACTGCTCTGTTGTCTGTGGAACAACATCGGCTGGCACCTTTTGCACCTCCCATTGCTCTGGTCCTACTGACTGCAGAAGGTTGCGTTCTTGCACAATCTTCAACAGCCGTCCAAACAAGCGCTGATGTTGCGGCACAATCTGATGCTGCTGAATTAATCTAGAGGTGGATAGCTGTCGCCCTGGGATAAACGATATTCCCAACTGCTGGAATGCCTGCAATGTATATTCGACACTGAGGGCTTCTAACTTAGGCAAGAACTGTTGATAGCGATCTAAGCCTAGCTCTTGATAATGTTGAACAACATAATCGTGCAGGCGACTGCTGACTACTGCAGGAGATAGCAAATAATCAGGAGATGGATAGGCTGGTCTCACATCCGCTGGTGGTAAATCCTCAGAGACAAAGGCTTGCTGTATCCGCAGACCTTTGATCTCTCCCAGAAGCTGATTGCTGCTGTCTAAAATTCGAATGTTGCCCTCATAGGATGTTGCTGTAGCTGACGTGAGTTGAGCATGACTCCATACACGCTCTCCCAAGGGGCTGTAAATCTTTAGCTCCCCCAAACCAACGGGTAGATATTGCCCCGTACCTATATCAGGTAAACTGGCCCAAAATACTTGCAGACAGGCGTCCAGAAAAGCTGGATGAGTACTGTAATCATCGGCTGCTTCCCTAATAGACTCAGGTAGTGCCACCTTGCCCAAGGCTTCTTCCTGACCGCACCACAGTTGTTCGATACCTTGAAAACTGAGCTTAAGCTCAACTCCCCTGGCCTGAATCTTTTGGTAAAACTCTTTGCTAGTGAGCGTTGTGGAGCATCGTTTTTGAATCGTTGTAATGGATGTATCCCCATTGGCCTGGGCGATGCTATCCTGCCCTGCCACTGTTTGAGGTGCAATAGGCTGCTGCTCTGATGACTGGGTTAACCCTGCACAGGCCTCCCGAAACTGATTTAGATAGGGAAGACTTTGCAGCACCTGATCAATATCTGGATTAAAGTCCACCATACAGGCGACTTCGTTAACCCCAATCTGATACAGTTCCTGGGCCAAACCGAGACAACTTTCTGGGGTGCCAAAGAGAACCCGACCCTCGTCAAACATCTTGTTAAAAACAAGCTTAGTTAAGGCGTCAAGGTCTTGGTTGGAAAGCTTTGAAACATCAATATCAATGCCTCGGCTGTGACTTAACCCGGCCAACAGTGGGGTGTAGGACTTGAGATAGTCGCAGTAGGGTTTTTGGACCTGCGATCGCACCGTCTCCAAATCCTCTCCGACAAACGTATGCAGAGTGACCGTAATTTGTCCGCCATTGGGATCGTAACCATGGTCCGCCCGCGCCTGGCGATACAGGGCTAATTTCTCAGCCAGGGTATCCACCGTTTGATCAAACAGATGAGTTAGGAGATTGGCCCCCATCGCCCCTGCTTGAATAAATGTTTGGGGATTACCTGCGGCTGTTACCCAAATGGGTAATTCTGGCTGTACTGGAGTAGGATACATCCGCACGGACACTATTTCCCCCTTGCCCCCAGTCCGTTGGATAAAATCTCCCCGCCAGAGTTTTCGAACTGTTTCAATGCCCTCAAACATCACCTTATGTCGGTCCGCATAATGTTCCGGTGCCAGGGCAAAGTCCTCGGGATTCCAACCTGAGGCAAAGGAGACGCCCACCCGCCCGCCAGACAGATTGTCTACCATGGACCAGGCTTCTGCCACCCGCATTGGGTCGTTTAGAGGTAAAACCACACTGCCTGCATGAAGACGAACTTGCTTTGTCTCACGGGCTAAAGCGGCCTGTAAGATGGCCGGGTTGGGATAAAGACAACCAAAATATGTAAAGTGTCGCTCGGGCACCCAAATGCTGGCAAATCCATGCTGGTCAGCAAACGTTGCACTATCCAGAACAAAGCGATACCGATCTGACCCCAAAGACTGTTCACCGCTGGAGAAGAACATCAGCCCTAGCTGCAGTCCCTGAGATGAGACCGTATTAACGAATTGGGCGTTTGAAGGGAGTGTCTGCATAGATGCTGCTGAATTTACTGTCACGGAGGACGACGCTGAGGGCACTCAAGTCCGATTAAAAGAAAACCTTTCAGTATCTATCGGTATGCTGTCAGGATCTCCTTCACGTCTAAGCTGTGCTGTTGCATGTAGTATCCAGGGAGAGGCTGTCTGTGCCGTATTTACCCGTCGGCTATGGACTTGAAATTCTCCGTTTTTATTAGTCTGTTCTAAAAGGGTGATTTGAACGCTTACCTGGGGCTGCCCCAGAGAATCACTGGCTGTTTCTTCTGGCAGACTCTTAGGCAAAAAGAGAGGCTGATGTAGTGACAGGTCTTGTAATTGGTGCTGACCCCGACCCCAGACAGCTTGGGCTGCGGCCAATGCCATTTCTATATAGGTTCCCAGGGATAATGTAGGCCTTTGCCAAACGCTATGTTCCGTTAGATAAGACAGGTTGTCAGCCTGAGGATTAACCTGCCACAGATGATCCTGGGGACGATGGGCTGGAGATTCTAATCTCTGACCCAGGAGAGGATGAGCCTCTGCGTAGGCGATAGTTGTTGGCTGTGCGCTAGCAGAGTTGCGTTCAAACCAGTAACGCTGTCGTTGAAATGGATAGGTGGGTAGAGATACCTGTTGCCGCTGATAGTCTTGATCAAACCCTGACCAGTTCACATCGATACCGATGCCATATAACGTTCCTAAACTCTTAAGTAAGACTGCCCAATCGTCCTGACCCGGTCTTAAGCTGGGTAGCCATTGCATCTGATTAACTATCTCTTGCTCAAAACATTGGTGTCCCATGCCTAACAAAACTGGTTTTGGTCCAATTTCAAGCAGGATTTTGCACTGCTGTTGCAGGGTTTTCATGCCCTGATTAAACTGCACGGGCTGACGAATATGGTTAACCCAGTACTCGGGTGTGGCAATGTCTGATGTTGCCAGCAGACCGGTCAAATTGCTAACAATGTTCAACTGCGGCTTTCTAAACTCAACCGTTGCGGCGATCTCTTCAAAGGAGGCTAAAATTGACTTCACTAAAGGAGAGTGAAACGCATGGGAAACCTGTAGACGTTTGGTCTTAATCTCTGCTGCGGTTAGCTGTTCAATTAGAGAATCAATCTGTGCGGCCTCACCGGACAGGACAACATTTTGAGGGCCATTGATAGCTGCGATCGCAACCTCTGAGTTTGTGGACTTAAGTAGCTCTCTGACGCTGTCAACATTGGCTGCCACCACCACCATGGCACCATTCTCAGGTAAGGACTGCATCAACCTGCCCCGACGGGCAATCAGCTTAAGACCGTCTTCCAGGGTAAACACTCCTGCAATACAGGCCGCCACATACTCCCCGACACTGTGCCCCATGACTATATCGGGTTCGATACCCCAGCTCAGCCACAGCTGAGCCAGGGCATATTCCAGGGTAAATAATGTGGGTTGAGTATAGGCTGTTTGGTGAATCAGATTTGCCGCTGTATCGGAGGTATGCCCAAGATCAGGGTAGAGAAATGATAAGAGTGATTGCCCCAGATACCGCTGGAGAATCTGATCGCACCGCTGTACAATATCTCGAAATGTAGGCTGAGTCTCATAGAGCTGTCGCCCCATATCCACATATTGTGCTCCCTGTCCGGTAAACAAAAATGCTACCTTAGGTGCTTCTAACTGATTAGCTTGAAGACTAGACTGATGTGTTCTGAATGCTGCAGGGTCGGTCTTTCTGTCAAGGCTTAAAAGCTGTTTAGCTAGCGAGTCTTTTGATTGGGCAACAATGGCTAAACGATGGGCAAAGTGAGATCGCCCTGTGTTAGCAGAAAAGCAGATATCTTCTAAATTATCTGAGGTGGTAGCTGTCAGTTGACCGTACTGCTCAGCTAGCTGATGTAGGGCGTTGTCTGTTTTAGCAGAGAGCGCTAGCAGATGATAAGGACGTTCTGACTCTGTTTTTTCGGGTGTATTGGGCTGCTGACTGTTAGCGGCCGAGGCCAAAACAACATGGGCATTTGTGCCACCAAAACCAAAGGAGCTCACACCGGCCAGTGGCTGGATATCTGGCCAGGGCTGGATCTGGGTGGGGATAAAAAATGGCGTTTTCTCCAGGTTTAACTGGGGATTGGGTTGATGCAAGTGAAGATGGGGTGGAATCTGTCTATGGTGTAGGGACAGAACAACCTTAATCAAACCGGCAATGCCAGCCGCTGCTTCTAAATGGCCAATGTTGGTTTTAACTGATCCAATGCCGCACCGCTGATCGTTTGTTCTGTTTTCTCCTAAAACAGCCTGTAACGAGGCCACCTCAATGGGGTCTCCTAAAGGCGTGCCCGTACCGTGGGCTTCGACGTATTGAATTTCTGACGGGGCTACACCAGCCTGCTCCAGTGCCTGACGAATCGCTGCCTGTTGGGCAAGACCGTTGGGGGCCGTTAACCCGTTGCTGCGACCATCCTGATTAATGGCCGAACCGCGAATCACTGCCAGGATGCGATCGCCCGCTTTCTCAGCATCGGCAAGACGCTTGAGCACCACCACTCCGCAGCCCTCTGACCGGCCATAACCATCGGCTGCTGCATCAAAGGTTTTGCAGCGGCCATCGGGGGCCAGCATATGGGCCTTGGAAAAGGCGATGGAGAGATCGGGAGTGAGCAGAGCATTGACCCCGCCAGCTAAGGCTAAATTACATTCCCCCAAGCGTAAACTTTGACAGGCCAGGTGAACGGCTACCAGGGAAGATGAACAAGCCGTATCTACTGCCAGACTAGGCCCTTGCAAATGTAAGCAATAGGAAAGACGATTGGCGGCGATGCTGGCGGCGTTACCTGTGCCAACATAGGCATCAACGCCGGTAATATCCTGACTCAACAGCCGTCCATAGTCGCTACTGCCAGTGCCTACAAACACCCCTGTCAGACTCCCTGCCAGCTCATTAGGGGGCTGTCCCGCATGTTCCAGAGCTGTCCAGGTTACCTCCAACAGCCAACGCTGTTGGGGATCCATCTTTGTTGCCTCACGGGGGGTGATGCCAAAAAAGTGGGCATCAAACTGATCCACTGCATCCAGAAAGCCGCCCATAGCTGGACTTTCGATGCTTGCTTTAGCAGAGTCGGTATAGCCATTCCAGCGATCGTTTGGCATGGCAGAAATGGCATCTCGGCCCTCTTGAAGCAGTTGCCAAAATGCCTCCAAGCTCTCTGCCTCTGGAAAGCGACATTCCATACCGACAACGGCAATAGGCTCCTGAATAAACGCATGCCCAGAATTGGCTCGTTCTCTTTTCTGAGCTGATCCCGTTGCCAAATACTCGGATAGCTGCACAATTGACGGGTAGTTGTAAACCAGCGTTGGAGAGAGTCGGCGATCCAACCACTCTTCTAACTCACCGGAGAGGCTGACCGCTGTGGCAGAATCCAAACCGTAGCTGGAGAATGGCTCCTGAACACTAATTGCAGCAGGATCAACCTTGAGACGATGAGCAATGCGTTCAACCAGCCAGTTGGAAATTGTTGCTGTTGCTTGATTGGAGACTTCACTAAGAGATTTCTCTAACGATTCTGGAGTCTTTATACTCTTATACCCGAGGGTTTTAAACTGTTTTTCTAAAGCACTTAAATCTGTTTCTAGCTGAATTAATCCGGTTTTATGGATCGGATTTTCTAGCCAGTCACCCACCACATTAAGGGTATGGTCCTGAAAGCCCTGTTTGCACGCATAGCGCTGGATTTTACCGCTAGATGTTTTAGGAATACTGCCTGTTTTCAGCAACAGAATTGCATATACTTGTAGGTCATGGTGCTCTGAGATTGCTTGACGAATAGACTGAACAATTTCCGGGACATTTAGTTTCCGCAGGTAGCGCCGTTCTACTTCTTGAACGACCACTAGCCGTTCTGCTGAATCTACATCAACGGAAAAGGCAGCTCCGTAAGCAGAGCGTAAAGATAAATGGGCTTTCTCAACGGTTAACTCAATATCTTGGGGATAGTGATTCCGTCCTCGGATGATAATGAGATCTTTTAACCGTCCGGTGATGAAAAGTTCATTTTTTAGAAGAAATCCAAGGTCTCCCGTTCTAAAAAATGGACCAGCCTGGGTGTCTGCCAGGTAGGCGTGGAATGCTGCTTGAGTTTTTTCAGGCTGTTGCCAGTACCCTTGGGTAATACTAGGGCTGGCTACCCAAATCTCACCCACATGCTTATCATCACATTGCTGACAGGTATCTGGATTAACAATGATAAGTGTTTGCGAAGGGGGGGATTGGCCACAGCTTACCAGCGTGGAGCCAGCATCGTCACAAACAACCTGTCTTACTTCCAGGGCTTCACTGCTAACCGTCTGATAAATAGGCTTTATCTCTCGTTGTCCACCGGTAATCAGCAGGGTGGACTCTGCCATCCCGTAGCAGGGATAAAATGCTTCGCGTCGAAAGCCACAGGGCTCAAAGGCTATTGCAAAGCGCTCAAGGGTATCTGCTCGGATGGGCTCTGCTCCACAAAAGGCCACATTCCACGAACTCAGATCTAGGTCTTCCAGGGACTCTGGTTTGATGCGGCTAAGACAAAGCTCATAGGCAAAATTGGGGCCACCATTAATGTCAGCCTGAAACTCACTAATAGCCCGCAACCAACGCATGGGCTGTTGGAGAAAAGCCACTGGTGACATTAATTTGATATGGGAGCCACTATAGAGAGGCTGAAGGATCCCACCGATTAATCCCATATCGTGATACGGGGGAAGCCAAGACACACCGCGACTCTGGGATCCAGCTCCAAAGTATTGACTAATTAATTCCAGATTGTGCAAAAGATTGCTATGGGAAACTATCACCCCTTTCGGGGCGGCTGTTGACCCAGAGGTGTATTGCAGAAACGCTAGGGAATCTCCATTGATGGATGGCGTTTGCCACTGGGTTGCTAAGTTAACCTCAATCTCATCTACCGCTATCCAAATTAAATGGTCCAGCTCCAAGGAGTGATTCTTTCTTGACTGGAGACTTGTGCTCAGGCTATCTGTAGTCAGAACAATACTAGGTTGAGCATCCTTAACGATGGCCTGCAGCCGAGATGCGGAGCGATTGGGGCGGGGGGGATACACAGGCACTGCGATCGAACCCGCATATAAACAACCAAAAAATGCTGCTACATAATCCAGACCTGGTGGCAGCAACAGGAGAACCCGTTCACCGACGGCATTAGCACGTTGTAATGTTGCACCGATTGCCTGAGCCTGTTGCGCTAGCTCTCGATTGGATAGAGAAACAGTATTGGTTTCACTATCTTCCAAAAATGTATAAGTGAACCAATCTGGCTGATACCCCGCTTGCCAACTGAGCAAATCTACAAGGGTATCTATCCTGCCTAAACTGTTGCGGTTAGAACTATTCAAGCCGCTACTCCATTAATCAAAAAATCGCGGATTACTGTTGCAGCCAAATTGCTAGAAAACTTGTCGAACAGCTTTGCATGTAAATCTTAGCAACAAAAAAATAACATCCCTAAAAGCAAAGAATCAAGGAAGCTTTAAAGATACAAGTTTATGAGAGTACCTAGTCAAAGCGGGCACTTACCTATAGCACCAGCAATTAACTCTTTCTCAAAGTTCTAAAAAAAGAACCAGTTGATAGACAAACCACGTTACGGCCAACCGACACAATCCCAAAGGCATTATTACTTGAACAACATATCCCTACATACAAGTCATCCCATAAAGAAACTGCGGAAAACACGTAGTTATCCAATAGTATTTATTATATCTACAACAAGCCCTGATTCGACAATAATAATGAAAAAAATTCCCATTAATTTTTTTTTTCAATAAGCTGACGCAGGTCCAGGCGTTAACCTTTGAAGGCTGATTTTCTTCAACTAGAATTTCTATTTTGAATCTTGTATCTTACTGCTCAACGATTTCGATAACCGACCTACATGCCCATGCCCATTATTAAAGTTGGAGCAGCCTAAAATTAAAACCGCTAAAAATAAAGCAATTCATTCTCATTAAGCAGATAGTTTAACCCAGACTAATACTCAACATTGCACTATGTATCTCTTGGTTGACACACGTTGCGAGCAATGTATTCATTATTGAAATTAGAGGATGAACCCAGAGCCGATCATATACTCTTGACTAAATGACTCACACAATATTGTTTCGTAGGGACTATCTTTATCTCTTGTCCTTTTGTGGTGGGTGAAGTCAGGGCACTGAGGACTTCGTCGGTTTCTTTAACAGTCATTTGGTAGAGGCCATTGGCATGGGCAGACATATACTCGATCTGAACATCCACACAGCGGGCGTCGAGGGTCCAGAAATTTAACCACAATTGCAGAACCTTAATCGGTATCCGACGCAGTACCGGATAAAGAAATCGTTTTAGGCCCCTAAGCCCCTTCCGCTGCTCAGCAGCAGCTCTTGGATATGTAAACCAGTCCCAGCCTTCTCGCATCCAGGCTTCTCGTTCAGCTATTTGCTCAAACTGAGTACAGCCAGCCCAGCCCCGGTAAAAGTGTTGCATCTGACGATGATCGCCGCTGTGCTCAATGAGTTGAGGTAAAATATTAGGCTCTAAATGTCCCCAAAATAGTCCCGTAGGTAGGTCAACTAACGTCGGAGCAAATCGATGACCGCCAAAGTGAGTGCTTTGCCACACCCTTAGAGGCTGGCCCTGCTGACCATAGGTTTGGCGCAACTGGCGGTAAATTGGGGTGCCAAAACGACCGCAGGCGAGGTCTACCTGGGTGTGGGTGCATACCAATATCTCCCGTAAATGTTGGCTATCTTGTCGATAGGCTGAAAACTCAGACAAATTTGTTTGTTTGCCTAATAAACGGTTCAACAGTTCAATGACAAATTGGGAGGCCTGGTCTTCGGGGACAACATATTCCTGTTTATGGTATTGCGCAAACTGTTTGGCCGGACGACTATAGTAAATCATCCGAACTAGTCCTGGACTTGAATAATCAGGGTCGGGTGCGATCGCAACGGGTCTAATCAAAATTCCACGCTGCAGATTGAGTTTTCTGACAATGGCGATTACCTGGGCAATAATCGGATTCTCGGTAAACATTGACATTGGCCAGGGTTGCTTAATTTCTACCAATAGCCAATAGTCCGCCTGCGGAGCAGAGCCGATGGGATCTTCTCCACTGGCCTTAGAAACCTGAGAACAATATCGACAGTCGGTCATCTTACCTAAAGTTGCCATTCAATTATTCCTGAGGGCTATTCTCAAACGGTTTACCCAAAGGGAGCCTATGGCTATATTCTATCCTTCGTATATGTATAAAGTATGTAAAAGCGTATATGGGATGGGTTTAGCCAATTGGCACAGTGCCCCACCCTTTGATAATTTATTGGAAAACCTTCTTAATAAGATCTACAAAACCTAAGTACTATTGATATCTGTCTATGAAGGATGTCTATAAAAAAGTATGATTTACAGGCTTGTTGTGATGACCATAGGCGTTTAGTCCTTGTAATCAATAACAGTTCACCTTAATTCTCTCTATAAAGCACTCAAATGGGTATTGTTTGGTGGCTCATCAAGGCATCATGGATTAACGTTATCACCGCTATTGTGGCCGGTGTTATTAGTGGTGGCTGCAGTGCAAAGCTAATTTCGCTGATAAACGCCGCTATAGAGCAAAATGCACCAACATCATTGCTGACTTCCTTTGCTGGATTCACATTGTTTGCCTTGATCACCAGTAGTCTATCCCAATTTGTTCTGATTGATTTAGCCCAAAACTCTGTCTATAAGCTTCGTTTGCGTTTAAGTCGCCGTATTTTAGCCGCGCCCCTACAGCAGTTAGAACGGTTGGGTCCCAGCGAGCTGTTGGCTGTTTTAACGAAAGACGTACAGACGATTTCAGACACAATGTTTATCATCCCGTTTCTCTGCATTGATTTGGCAGTGATTCTTGGGTGTCTGATTTACTTGGGTTGGCTTTCAGGCTGGGTGTTTCTATCGGTTATTGCCTTTATGGTAGTCGCCATTTTACTGGTCCAAGTCCTTGTCAGTCAGTCCTATCGGTTTATTAAGCTATCTCGCAAAGAAACTGATCGCCTATTTAGACACTTTCGTAGCATCACCGATGGGTTTAAGGAGCTCAAGCTTCATTCACCAAAGCGGCATTCATTTTTTGATAACGATCTCCAGGTCAGTGTTGCTGCATCGCGTTCTTATCAAAAGACAGCCTATAAATTAGGGGCCGTAGCGACCAGTGGTGGCCAGCTTCTGTTTTTTGTTTTAATCGCCCTCTTATTGTTTGGCGTACCCCAACTTGTTCCGACTACGCGAGCTGTTTTGCCAGCCTACATCTTGACGTTGACTTATTTGCTGGGACCGTTGAAAAATGTGATCCAACTTTTACCCAATTTAGTTAATGCCAATGTTTCAGTGCAAAAAGTTAACGATATGGGATTAACTCTAGCTGGAAAAGCTGAGGTTGATACAGTTGCTCGACATGACATTGGAGGCTACTGGCAACAGCTGGAACTAAACCAAATTACCTATGCCTATCAAAGCGACGATGTGGAGCATTGCTTTACCGTAGGCCCGCTAGATTTATCTCTCAAGTCGGGGGAAGTGGTTTTTATTGTGGGTGGTAATGGCAGTGGTAAGTCCACATTGGCAAAGCTGATTATGGGGCTTTACAGCCCTGACACTGGTGAGCTCAAACTAGATCAGCAGACAATTGTAGATACTAATCGCGAGTGGTATCGGCAACATTTTTCAGCTGTTTTTTCAGATTTTTATTTGTTTGAGCGTTTAATTAGTAACGATGCTTCTAAGCTCGATGAGCAAGCAAAGAAGTATTTGGACAAGTTAGAGCTTGAACAAAAGGTTTCTGTTCAAGGTGGCAAACTGTCCACCATGGCCCTTTCTCAAGGCCAACGTAAGCGGCTGGCGTTACTGACGGCCTATTTAGAAGATCGTCCCATTTATGTGTTTGATGAATGGGCTGCTGATCAAGATCCTGTTTTTCGAGAAGTGTTTTACACTCAGTTACTGGCGGAGCTGAAACAGCGCGGCAAAACCGTGTTTGTGATTAGCCACGACGATCATTTCTTCCATGTAGCCGATAGAATCATCAAACTAGACTATGGCCGTGTAGAGTCTGATAATTATGTTAATTGTCAACCGGTGGTTGAGCATTAAACTACTTAGACTGGATTTAAGGATAGAATTTGGTATTACCATTGACAGAAGATTTTTTTATTAAGTGGGTCAAGATTTAGGTGTCAGCTGTAGTCGCTTCCGGAGTACAAAGACGATCCTCCACCCTGTTGACAGCAGGTATTTTTCTGGGGTTAATGCTGCTTATCGGATGTTTTATGGCCAGTGTTGCCCTGGGGGTGGCAGACATTAATCCCCTGGATGTTTATCGAGCTGTAACTGCGCCCGATGGCTCTACTGAGCACTTGATAATTCGGACGGTGCGGATTCCTCGTTCGATTACGGCTCTACTGGTGGGGGCCTCTGTTGCTATGGCTGGCGCTATTATGCAGGGACTAACGCGAAACCCCCTGGCTGATCCTGGCATTTTAGGGATTAATGCGGGAGCTGTATTGGCTGTTGTGGCAGGGGTTTTTTTATTAGATACAGCCTCGCTCAACGTCTATGCTGGGTTTGCTTTGGTAGGGGCCACTCTCTCGGCAATCGCTGTTTATAGTTTAGGATCGTTGGGGAGAGGGGGATTAACACCGCTTAATTTGACGATTGCTGGTGCTGCGCTAACGGCGTTGGTCTCTTCGTTAACTACCGCTATCCTGATTTTGAGTCAGCAGACATTGGATGAGATTCGTTTCTGGTTAGCAGGGTCTGTTGCAGGTCGCGATATGGATTTGGTCCTACAGGTGATGCCGTATTTGATAACGGGTTTGATCCTGGGGTTAGCTCTAAGCAAACAGTTAACCACTCTAAGCCTTGGAGAATCGGTGGCTAAGGGATTGGGACAAAATACCCTCTGGGTTAAGGGGGCTGCGGCCGTTAGCGTAGTTTTGTTGGCAGGGGGGGCAGTTGCGATCGCAGGCCCCATTGGTTTTATTGGCCTGATTATTCCCCACCTGGTGCGCTTTTGGGTAGGGGCCGACTACCGGTGGATTTTGCCCTATTCCGCCATGGCAGGGGCAATCTTATTGTTGTTGGCGGACATCGGTGCTCGATTGATTATTCAGCCCCAGGAGCTTCCTGTTGGTATTGTCATGCCGTTATTGGGGGCCCCCTTCTTTATTTATCTCACCCGCTCTCAGGTAAAACGATAAGGGTGAACCATAGCGGTTCTCTATGAGCTTGGAGCTTCTATGGCTTGGCCCCAGGCTGGGATTCCCTAGGTGGTGTGTTATCCCAATTCTTAATTTTGAGTGTTGAATTTTGAATGATAGAGATCTGGCATTGGTATTACATTATTGAGAATCTAAACCACGTCCAAGTTGAAACCTGTAGCTTTCTCCACCGGAAAAACTCCAGTTCTGGACATGGCCAAGGTTTATATCAATAATGTAATACCCTTAGGACCAACTGGCGGCATCGCTGCACACCCCACAGTTGAAGCGCTTAGTAAAAATCGTCAAGCTCAAATATTCTAAGGCTCAGAGTATCTGCATCATTCTAAGCTTTAGACCCATGTCATTAGCTTTGGATGCCAATCAAATAGTTCCTGGGAGTTGCACAAAAGGGATAGAAGATCAACCCTTTGGGGGGGCAAACGTCTGATGGGCAACAAAATAGTCCAATTAAGAAACATTTTATTTAAACCCGGTACATCAATAGCCTAATATTGATAATGATTCTTGACTATAGGGTCATTCTGGGGCACTTCTGTTGTCCATGTTCTTCTACGTTATCCAAACCTTCAGAGACTAAGCATAGTTTAGGTGTGAGAAATCATGAAAATCCAAGTTAAATGGATTGCTTACATACTGTTAATCAGTCTGTTTTCAGCCGTGTCTGCTCGATCGGTTTCAGCTTTGGCTCTTGTCTCCCAAGATTTGACAGATCTAGAAGAAGTAGATCTGCTGTCCCAACTGCCTGCTGAGCCAGACAATGGGGAAACGGATGAGGACGAAGATGACGTTGAAGAAGAAGACGCTGACGAAGAGGATTCTGATACCTTGCGTATTGTCGTCACAGCAACACGTAGGGAACAAAGCGTCTTAGAAGTACCCCGTTCAATAACGGTGATTGATCGAGATGATATTGAACAACAGCTAAACTTTACTAATAACTTGCCCGATCTTTTGGGGCGGTTGGTGCCAGGATTATCTCCTCCGACGTTTAATGGCAGTACGTCTGAGATACAGCTGCGCGGTCGTTCTGTTGTAATTCTTGTTGATGGTGTACCTCAAACACCAAACGCTAATACTAGCGCTGCCGATTTGAGAGTTATTGACCCGTCGTTAATTGAGCGCATTGAGATTTTGCGGGGACCTAGTGCTGTATATGGTGATGGTGGCACGGGCGGAGTGATAAACATTATTACTCGCAGGTCTGAGGACGACGAAGACTCCGTTGTCTATGAATTAGACTTTAAGCTGGGTACCAGCCTGAATCCAGTCCAGGACGATAGCTTTTTTTACAACGGTCGATTTGGAGTGTCTGGCTCTGATGGTAGGGCCGATGGCCGCATTGATCTAAGCTATGATGTACGACAGAGTCGGTTTGATGGGAATGGGAATCGGATTATTCCCACAGACATCACTGACACGGATCGGCTAGGACTGTTGGTTAAAACTGGCTATAACTTCGACGATGAGCAGCGGCTTGAATTGACTTACAACTTTTATCGAGACACTCAGAATACAGACTTTACCTTTGACGACAGCATTTCTGCTATACCTGGCTTACAGACGGGTGTTCCCCTGTTTGTTGGTGATGTTGATTTTGAAGAACAACCTGAAAAGATTAATCATATTGTCAACCTGACCTATAGCCACGATGATATTCTTGCGTCTGACCTGGATGTTCAACTGTATTATCGCGATCAGGACC
Source organism: Cyanobacteria bacterium P01_C01_bin.118 (assembly GCA_039045805.1). Taxonomy (GTDB): domain Bacteria; phylum Cyanobacteriota; class Cyanobacteriia; order Phormidesmidales; family Phormidesmidaceae; genus Leptothoe. The sequence continues at coordinate 15,769 of JBCCJR010000011.1, read as the reverse complement.
TGACCCAAACATTTATTGATTTACGGCAGAATTTTCTCTCCACCCTACCTATATTTGAACCGTTTCCAGATATATTTCAAACCTCTTTAAAGTCTGAAGAGTTTGGTGGACGCCTGCAGCTTGATACACCCTTAGGTGAATCGGCTAGCCTGCTATGGGGGATTGATTATGCTGACGAATCTAATGCTCGACCAGTATTGATTGGCGATACTGTCGCTTTTGATGCTGATCGACAGCTAAATGTTATTGATCGTAGTCAAACCCAGGGAGGCGACTACAGCTTAGAAAGCGTGGGTCTTTTTGCCCAGGGCAGTTGGGATATTAGCGATCAATGGCAGATTAGCGGTGGTGTTCGCTATGAAAACTTTGATGTTTCTGTCGATGATACTGAATTAGCGTTTGTAACTACGCCTAATCTTCCCCGTTTTCGTGAGGGTGGCGCAATCAGCACTGACGATGTGGTATTTAATGCCGGGTTGATTTATCGACCGATTCCGGAGATTGGTCTATTTGCTAATTTTGCCCAAGGCTTTTCCATTCCCGATGTCAGTTTTATTACTGGGAATGCAGCCGCCACATTTGATATCAACGACATCTTGCTGGAGGCTCAAAAGGTCGACAATTACGAAATTGGCATTCGAGCTGAATTTGATCGGATACAGGCCACGTTAAGTGGTTTTTATAATGAGTCTGAGTTGGGTACCAACATTGTGGTAGATGTGGACGGTTTTCCGGCCCCAGTGCGAGCACCCCAGCGCAACTATGGTGTAGAAGCAACTGTTGATTGGCAACCCAGCGATATTTGGCGGTTGGGCGGTTTGTTTAGCTGGAATGAGGGAGATAGCGACATTGATGATGATGGTGATTTCCAGCCTTTAAGCTCCTTTGATGTGTCACCGTTTAAACTCGGACTGTATGTCGAGAATGACACCACACCAGGTTGGACAAACCGCTTAGAGTTATTAGCGGTAGGAAGTCGCGATCGCGCCGCTGACGACAACGTTCCCGGTGAAGTACCCATCGATGGCTATGTTACCTTAGATTTTCTTAGCAGTCTTAAATTAGGGGATGGCACACTCAGCTTGGGTGTTAGTAATCTGTTGAACAACCAATATCTGCCGGTTTCCAGTCAGGTGCTAACAGCGTCTGGTGTAGAACCCCGGCGAGCAGCAGCTCCGGGACGGGCAATCACGTTAGGGTATTCAGTTAGGTTCTAGCCAATGCGTTCTCTTTATGCCATTGGGCTGTCCATCACGATACTGCTGACAGGTTGTCAACAGTATCCAGAGGTACCCCTTGATCCATCTATACCCAGTCGATCTGTTGCTCATGTCATGGGTACAACCGATGTGCCGGTTGAGCCTCAGCGGGTAATCGTACTCGATATCACTGCCTTGGATGCTGCAGTTGCCCTTGGCATTGAACCCGTTGGTGCCATTAGCTACAGTAAGCCACCTGACTATTTAGGCGATAAAGCTAGCGATCTTGAAATAGTCGGTCTGTTTAACCAACCCAGCCTAGAAAAGGTTTTGAACCTTAAACCCGATCTGATTCTGGGAGCCAAAAGTGTTTCCGAGGGAATTTATCCAAAACTTTCGCGCATTGCACCCACCGTATTTATTCAGGGGTTTGGTTCCGATGGGGATTGGCAAAACAACTTTCGCATTTATGCTGATGCCCTAAATCGGTCAGAAAAGGCCGAAGAGTTGTTGGCTGATTATCAACAATGGGTAGAAGCTTTAAAGGAATCTCTGACTCCATCTCCTGGGAGTCTAACGACTTCTGTTGTCCTTAATAGTCGACTTGGCTTTATTGCCCATACTTCAACTAGCTTTTCAGGTTCGATTCTCCAAGAGCTTGGTTTTAAGCGAAATTCAGCCCAGAGCGACGACAGTCAGTCGTTTATTAGAATTTCCCGTGAGGACTTAGATACTCCAGATGGGGATATTTTATTTCTGATTCATTATCCCAATACAACTACCAAAGAAGAGTTTGTAAGCAATCGCCTATGGTCGCAACTTAATGCAGTGAAACAAGATGCTGTTTGTGAAGTCAGGGGCGAGACTTGGGCGGCGGGACGAGGTATTTTAGCAGCTCGCGAAGTCTTGAAAGATATTAAAACTTGCGTTGACCAGATTAACTGAAGCATGAGTCTTCTCTATCTCCGTTGGCGTAGCTTGGGTATCAACTCAAGCCGGGAAATCTTGGCTAGGGCTGAATTCGGAATTTGGAGTTCGGAATTCGAAAAGGGAGGGCATTCCGAATTCCGAACTCCGAATTCCGAACTCTAGGTCCCTCGGGAAATCTTCCCGCTTTAAGTTGCTACCCCTCTGGGATAGTTACAGTAAATCTGTTTCCCAAAAAAACAAAAAGCCCTGCCTCCCAACGAGAGACAGGGCTTTTATTTAACTTGATACTGTTCAGATCAGTTAGATCTATTGCTTACGCTTGCGCGCGAAGAATGCCCCAGCAGTTGCTAACAAAGCAAATACTGTTCCTGGCTCAGGTACAGAAGCCGGACCTTCAACAGGAGGATCAGTGATGGGCGGAATAATAACGGGAGGCTCGGGCTCAGGCTCGGGCTCGGGTTCCGGCTCAGGCTCAGGCTCGGGTTCCGGCTCAGGCTCAGGCTCGGGTTCCGGCTCAGGTTCCGGTTCCGGCTCAGGCTCGGGTTCCGGCTCGGGCTCGGGTTCCGGCTCGGGCTCGGGCTCAGGCTCAGGTTCCGGTTCTGGCTCGGGTTCCGGCTCAGGTTCCGGTTCTGGCTCGGGCTCGGGTTCCGGCTCGGGTTCCGGCTCGGGCTCAGGCTCGGGTTCCGGCTCGGGCTCAGGCTCGGGTTCCGGCTCGGGCTCAGGTTCCGGCTCAGGCTCAGGCTCGGGTTCCGGCTCGGGCTCGGGCTCGGGTTCCGGCTCGGGCTCAGGCTCGGGTTCCGGCTCGGGTTCGGGTTCCGGCTCGGGCGTAATGTCTGTAGCAATGGCATCGATACGGAACGTACCAACGTCACCAGTTAAGCTAAGAACCGTATCCAGAATAGAACCTGGACCGGAGACCAAACTACCTTCTAAAGTTAACGTTTCGCCAACACTGATAATGTTAGTTACATCGGCATCAAATACAGGACCGAAGTTATCCGAAACAAGAAAACTGTCGCTATCAAGCGCTGTCAGGTTAAGGCCTTCAAATACAATCAATGGAGAAAGGGTGTTACCCAATACTCCAGCAAGATTTATCGAACCGCTCTCGATGGAAAAACCACCATCATCTGAGAACACAAGATCGCTTGAAGGTAAGATGTCCTGACCAATGCTAAAGCCAGGTGCGGGAGTAGTCGTACCAGATACAGGCGTGACGTCTAATAAGCCTCCCAAGAGACCTTCAACGGTAGAGCTAAATAAGCCATCGTCAACTGCAAAGGTCGCAGCATTGGCCGATGACGGAAGTGTCGCTGCGACTGACACCGCTAAAGCGGCGGTCGCAAATTTGTAATAAGAACGAGACAAGCGAAACGTCATATAGTCAACCTTTCTACTAATACGATTTTCAAAGTCCTGAAAGCTCCCTTACGACCAGGCATCAATCACAATGGATTGCCCTGAGTAAACAAAGGATCGCAAACAGCAATGAAAAACTGGAATGCCCCTATCCAGCTCTGTCTCCCACTTCAGTTCGTTGAAACTAACCCCGGAATCAACATGTCAACCGAGGGCTACCACAGCAGAACCCTGATATTGAAGCCAGAGAGCAGACAACGCATGGGCAATTTTTCTAAAAAAAGCAATATCCCATCAAAATCTGAAACTTGCCAAAAATCTGCCCTTGTTGCAAATTGATCTTATCTATAGTGTCCGGCTAATTCCATACCGTTATCGTCATCTTTATTGACTCTTCATGAAGAAAATTTTACAAACATGGGTTTTGTACTCATAACCTATAGGCATGGATTCTCAGAGATTTGAGGTGATTTTTACACGTTAACTGACGATAAAGTAGGCTTTATAAATTATGGGCTGAGTTAGAAAAATTACGTGTAATCACCTGCAGACATTTATCATTAATCAAGCAAGCTAATAGGTACAATGGCCTATTATAGAAAGACTGATAAGCTTAAATGTTAATCTTATTTAGTCTGTTAATTGATATCTATTCGCATTAATGGTCTAAGCAGGTGCGCCGACTAAACATCTGTACGCTTCCATGACGTATCCGCTGGAAATTGAACTTTAACACAGCGGCTGGCTAAACAGTTGTGAAGGGGTAGACCTATTCCATCCAACTGCGTAATAGGTTGGTCATACTTTTTGAGATGAGGTCAAATTCGTTTGTTTTGCCTTGGGAATCGAAAATAGCACGTCGCGCAGTATCTAAGTCAAATAAGACTTCGCGTTTGGATGGATCCCTGATCCAGCTCTGTACCCAGCCGACAATGGCCCAGCGACTGCCCTCTGTAATGGGGGCCACTTGATGCAGAGTGGATGATGGGTATGCCGGCCATAGGACATCCCCATCTCATACCGACTAAACAGCATGGTATGGATCGGTTTAGGTCGTACTGTGGATTGAAAAAGTAGATTTTTCGATAATGTGGATTTGACCTTTTCCTTCAGAGCTGCAGCTGTAGGATCATTCTTCTTCAGCTGCTGATTGTTTTTCACTCCACGGGCATTCCAGCCAGCGGTCTTTTTCCCATCGATAAATTCCGCTTTAGAAAGTTTGTCTAAAATATCGTTGACTTCTTCCTGGGTAAACAAGTTAGGGATTTCAACAACCATAAGAATTTGAGAAGACTAGCTGATTACAGGAAAAGTACGACGTTAAGGACAAAAATAATTAGATTAGCAAGAAGCAATTATAAATAGAATTTAACTTAAGCCTACTATCTACATAGCAGGCATATGTAGGAGGGGATGTCATCCCCTCCTACATGTAATCTACCCACATCCACAATTAGAGTTTTCTCCAGAGGAAACTCAATGGTTTAACTGGTCGGCAGATTGCATTTTATAGCAACCGAGAACGTTGTTTTTGACGCCAAAGCAAACTGCCACCTAGCAGCATCAAGGCGGCTAAGCTAGTGGGCTCAGGCACAGTCTCAATAACCAGCTGCGGAGCCAGACCATCGGTTGCACCGACCGGATAAAAACTGCCGTAACTGTTACGGTCGTCAAGATTAACATTGCCAAAGACACCGCTCAGGGATAAATCAATGCCAGTGGCTGATGTATCAGCCAGCTCGCTTACCAAAGTCGTTAAATCCCAGGTGTAAATGCCGTCATCACCGACTGAGGTCGTGGCAAGTGCATTGGCACCTTCTACGCCGTAGTCAATGTCGGCCAGATTGCCATTCACACTATCGAATGGGGCTGTAATGCCGTAAACACTGGCAGAGACAGGGCGATCATCAGTTGCAGGGATCAGCGTCCCGGCCAGTTCAGAATCATGTTCTAGAACCAGATCGGCCTGAAGGAGATCGGCTGCAATATTCGCTAAGGGTAGTCCAGTAAAATCAAACTGCAAAAACGAAATTGTTTCGAATCCGGCAAAACCAATAACGGTGGCTTTGTCTGATAAGAGACGAGTATCGCTACTAGCGCTAACATTCTCGCCAAATGTGTAATAGCCAGCGCTTGCTGGTACTTTGAACACAGCGGCTTTTGCTGTGGTTGGTAGGGTTATTGCAGTGGCAACAGCAAGACCTGTGAAAACAGTTAGAAATTTCATAAGGCTCCTTAAATTAGGGATTTTTTCAATCTATGCACCCTGTTGATAAATCAACGGAACGATCAGGGAGCCATGGGCTAAAACGTTTCTCAGTTCTCTTTTTTGTCCTATGGCCCGGCTCCCTAAATGGGCAATGCCCTAGCCAATGCCAGTGTCAACGGCCGCTATATTGCCGGTAAATCCAGACTGGCTACCATCAAAGAAGAGCTCGGAGTCAAATGTTCCCCTGGTCCTTACTCCAGTTGATGTCGGGGTAAAGTTAAAGACGTCTTCATTACGTCCTCTTAACCCTTCAACCCTGAATCTGCCGTCCGTTGACAGGAATAACTCGTCTCCCTGCATGGCAACAGCAGCAACATTTTCACCAAACCCACCCAATCTGACGTCACTGCCGTCAAAATAGAGGGAAACATCTCCAGACGTAGCATCGTAGCGAATCAGGTCCTCATTTCTGGCCCTGAGACCGTTGGACAAACGAGCCGATCCTTGGGTAGAAAAGAGCAGACTGCCATCGGCCATGCGGGTAAGGGCATCAATATCCTCAGTGAATCGGGTCAGCCCCAACTCGCTACCGTCTAAAAACAGTTCAAAACTGCCCGCGGTATCGCCTTTTCCGAGAGACGTGGCCGTAAACTTAACCACATCGGAATCATCCACATGCCCCAGACCCTCTAACCGCAAGGCCCGGTCAAAGGACATTAAAATCACCGTGTCGCTGATAATGTCAAAGGCATCGATATTGGCATGGCGCAGCCCGAGGGAAGAACCGTCAAAGAAAACGCTGAAGTCACTGCCATCAAACTGGATAATGTCCTCGTTTTTACCGATCCTTGAGTCTCTATTGGTGCTAAAGAAAAAGGCATCTTCAGACACTGCCTGGGCATATTCGACCGCTCTGGCTCGTTCTGGGATAGTGCCTGTAATATTTGCAGCCAGGTAGGGAATGGTTTCTCCGGCGTCAAAGTAATCACCATCATCGTTGGTATCCACCAGGCGAAAGAGGTTATTTTCTGAATCTCCGCCGTTGGAAGTGACGACCAATTCTTTGTTTGGCCCTAAAGCAATGGAGAAGCCATTAAATACTTCAAACCCAGCTGGCAGAGCATCCGTGTTCCAAACTTCAACAGCCTCACTGGCAGTGTTAATGTCTCTACTACCATCTTTATCGGTCAGGCGATATACCGAATTGGGACCGGCAAAATCTAGAGATTCCCAAGTGTAGACGCTTTGATCGTCAACGGTGATGCCAAAGTCAAGAGAAACGCCAAAGGCATTACCATCCTGGATAAATACGGTGGTTTCGTCAGCCTCAATGGTGCCATTTCCGTCAAGATCTTCTGCCCGATAAATAACATCATCATCGCCGCCAACAAGGTCACTGATGTAGGCAGTATCGCCAATAAACTCGATATCAAATGCAGAAGATGACGGATTTAGGGTTTTGAGGTCTAACCAAACCGACGATTCCCCATCATCCTGAGCATCACCATCACCATTTAGATCAAGGGTACGATAAACCACATCGGCTGGACTCGAACCGGTTCCCGCATTGACGATGTAAATGGCGCGATCGCGACCCTGGGCAATGCCATTGGGCGTAGGTAACGGCGTCGCATCGGAATCTGCAAACCAAATATTGGCTTCCCCTGCATCCAGGGCATCGCCATCGCGGTTCCGATCAACCAGACGATAGACACTATCGGTATCACCATCGCCGTAAAATACTGAACCGTTGGTTGATTGGAAAATGGTAAAGACATTTCCCGTGGGACTACTCAGCCCCGAAGCATTGGTCTCATCAAAGTAGACAGATACTTCCAGGGGATCGTTGGCATCACCGTCCCCTGTCAAGTCTTGAGTCACAAAGATCTTATCTAAGCGCTGATCGCCCAAAAAGATCGCTCCATTTAAATCGGGTACCTCACTGGGAATAACCAGTTGTTCAATGTAGCGGGCGCTAGGGCGAAAGTCTAATGTGTTCACCGTATAGATATCGGTATTTTCGCCCGTGACCGGATCGGTGACAATCACCCCATCACCACCACTCCAGATAATCTTGCCATTGCCTAATTCATAGGCAGCTCGTACCCGCTCGGCAAATCCATCTTCAGCATTGAGCAGATCGACTTGATTGCCAGCAGCATCGTACTCATAAAAACCGCCGGGGGTTGAAAATCCGGCTACCAGCACATTGCCATTGGACTGGCGCACTGTAATCTGCTGGGCAAAGTCAATCCCAGTTTCACCGTCCGATTCAACAAAGGTTTCATCAAAAGTGCTATTGACACCCGCCAGGGTATAGCGGTCAATATCCTCTCCACCGCTACTTTCAGAATTGATATCACTCACCAATAGGGAACCATTGTAGGCACGAATATCATAGGGATTGCCTGTATCAAAAAAGCCAAGGTTGTTTCCAGCCGGATCAAAAACAACGACAACTTCTCCGTCTCCCGGTGCGCCATTATTGGTGCCAGCATTGGAGACATAGATAAGTCCTTCGGCAAATTCCATGCCACGGATATTATCCAGGCCATCCGGTGTACCATCACCGTCGCTGTCATTGACAATCCCTAGATAGTTGCCGCTCAGGTCAAAGCGAAAAATGGCGTCTGCCACCTGGTCAGATACCCAAATTTCACGATTGACTTGAATCGCATTGAGGGGGGTGGTAAAAATGCCCAGACCTGTATCAGCGGACCCATCGATAAAGTTGTCGTTGATCAATGAACCATCGATGGGATCAAATAGAAGGATGCGATCGCTAACTGAGTCAGGGATCATCAAAAAGCTTTGGGTTTTTGTCATTACTCAAATAAACTCCATACAAAAAATAGATTGCGAATCACGTAAATCCCGGTGTAGTCTCCTCACAAAGAATGATTAGGCGCTAGATAAGCGTTATGGCCTGATTAGGATTGGACACATCGGGAACCACTTCAAAACTGTTCTCGGTTAAGGTAAATGCTTGAACATTGTTTAATACGGCCAACGTTTCACCACTGTCAGCTACGCCCAGCAGTGCATTGTTGCCATCTTGAATGAGCATCAGCTCAGCAAAGGTCAGTTCGCCTTCTACAAGACCGATACGATCAATACCAACTTCAAAGTCGAGAATGGTATCGGTACCATCGCCGTTCCCAAAGACAAACAGGTCGCTACCGCTACTGTCAGAGAAGTTATCACCCACCAGGGTGTCGTTACCGGTGACCCCCATGAGGATGTCGTCACCGTCATCACCCCAGATGAAGTCATCGCCGTCATCACCGCTGAGGATGTCGTTACCGGCTTTACCACCAATGCGGTCGTTACCGCTGCCACCAAAGATAATATCGTTACCGCCAGCAACGGTGTCCTGAGTATCACGAGAGTTGAGATCACCGCGCAGAACATCATCTCTGTCGCTGCCTTGGATAATATCGTCACCCAGACCACCAGCAGCGGTGCCACCTTCACCACCTACATTAGGAATTGGACTCGCGCCATCACCGATACCACTGTCGGGTTCTACTGGCATTGGCGTATTTTCGCCGCCGCCTTCAGCAGCCTCTGCATCAGCAACGGTTTCAAAGAAGGTTCCAGTAAACTCTGCAGTCTCTGAGTCAATACTCACGCCTTCTGTAAGGGATGAGATGGTAAATTGAACGGCTTCCGTAGCACCAGCAAAGTCTTCAATAATCCCATCTCCATCGAGGTCTCTGTCGTCAGGAAGATTGAAAACAGGAATCGTGAAAGAAGATGTGGGTGCAAGCAGTGTGATGTCCGCATCGGTAAACTCGAAATTAGCGACATCCACTGCAGGCAAAAGGTTGTTGGCCTCTACTTCTGTTAAGGAAAACCGAGTCAATCCGTCCGGCTCACTAGACGCGAAATTGATGACGGGTGGTGCTCCTGCATCAAACTCTCCTTCAACCGTAAAGTTTACGGTCAACACTTGTGGAGACTCTAATGCGCCAGGTGCAGGATTTCCAAGTTCTTCAATAAACGTTGTGGTGCTGAAGTCAACTGTAACAATGCTCTCTGGAGCACTTCCACTGCTTTCAAAACTATCAATTGCAATCACATCATCACCAGTACCACCGTCGATAATGTCGTTGCCTCCATTACCTGAAATGGTGTCATTGCCAGCGCCACCGTCAATCAGGTCATCATTGGCACTGCCTTCGATGGTGTCGTCGCTATCGGTACCGACGATAACCTGACCTTCGGTGCCCTGACCGTTTAGCTGACTCGCAGTATCAGCAAAGAGTACTGTGGTTTCTCCAGTGCCAACAATGTAATCACTCAGCGTACCAATGGTAACCTGATCTTCAGTGCTGACCTCAGTTTGCAAGGTGAATGTTGCAGCCACCAAACCATCAAAGGTTGCTGGTAGGAATGTATCTGGCTCTTGATTATTAAAGACTGGAATCGTTAACGACGCAGATGTGGCACCTTCATTAACGGTGACGGCAAAACCGGAATTATCTAAAGAGAGACCAATGGTGCCAAAATCAATATTCTCAAACTGGGGATTGGCCAGGAAAATCGGTAAATTGAGACGATTTAGAATTTGTCCAACATCACTGTCTACAAACACACGCAATCCACCAGCTGGAGAGGGTTCACTGAGTTCAATGCTAAACGTTAGTAAGGTACCTTCGTCCTCAACAACAGCATTTTCTGTGCCTGCAAAATTTGTACTTGTACTTAGACTGACAATGTTTTTTGGACCCTCGGTCTGCACCGATGCCAATGATGATTCGGATGACGTCAAAGTCATTGAATTAAATCCTTGATAGCTTTAGGAACTGAAAATTCTTGGCGGTCCGTATAAGCAAAGCTTTAAACGCGTTAAATGATATATATCCCTGCCTTTGATTACGATAGCGAGTACATAATCAAAGCTAAAAATTGTGACCCTGTATTGATTAAGAGTTAAGGGTAGAGAGTGACTCTTAATCCTTGTTTACTCTTAAAATGCCTGTTCCCAAATCTTGATATTGACAGAGCGCTGGGACAATATGTGTCTGTTTCTTCTTTGCGTATTGTATTTCTAGCGTTACTAGGCAGAGCTGTAGCTTTATATGAAAAATACTGGTAAGCAGAATTTCTCACAGATTGTTTACTTTTTAACTTAGCATCGGTATATCTCTTAGGCTGGCACTGTGCTTCGTTTGCCCGTTTCGATTGCTAAGGAGAGAAGCTATAAGAGGGCTATCAACCAATGGTAAATGAACATCTCTTAGTCTTCTCTCCTTTGTTTTATTGGGTCCCAAGCCGAATAGGTTTATCCTATTCGGCTGGTTAGGTCAGCTTAGATAAAAGCAGCTGCCTGAGTAGGATCCGACACATCGGGCACGCCGACAAAGCTGTCTGCGCCAAGGGCCGATGCTTGGACATTCTCTAGGATGGCTAGAGTCTCGCCAGTACTGGTGACACCCAGTAGGGCATCGTCTCCGCTTTGGGTGATGGTCAGGTCAGCAAACAGTAGTTCGCCCTGTACCAGACCGATTTGGTCGATGCCAATCTGGAAGTCGAGAATGGTATCGGTACCGTCACCATTGCCAAAGACAAAGGTATCGCGACCGCTGCCGTCGGAGAAGTTATCACCGATTAGGGTGTCGTTACCGGTGACACCCATCAGGATGTCATCGCCGTTGTCACCCCAGATGATGTCATCACCTGCGTCACCGCTAAGGATGTCATTACCGGACTTACCACCGATGCGGTCGTTACCGCCACCACCAAAGATGATGTCGTTACCGCCAGCAATGTCGTCCTGAGTGTCGCGAGTGTTAAGGTCACCACGGAGGATATCGTCTCTGTCGCTACCCAAGATAGTGTCGTCACCCAGACCACCAGCAGCAGTACCGCCAGGTACAGCAGGATCAGAGATAGTCAAGGTCACGCTAGTTGTGTTGGGGTCAACACTGAAACCGTCACCATCAACAAGGCTGATGACGACTGTTTCATCGCCTTCACTGACACCGTCTTCAGCGACTGGCAATGTAATAGACGCTTCATTGTCCAACAGAGTCAGCGTAATGCCGCTGAGGTCACTATCGGGCACCCCTAGTGGGTCGATGTTATTGAGCTCAACGCCATCGGCATCGGCGAAGTCGAATAACCCGAATGGCACGCCAGTATCGATAAAGATATCTAGACCGCCGTCGGGAATGTCACCATCCACATTAAATGTGACTGTGACGTCATCACCTTCTGTCAGGGTAGTGCTGCTAACGCTACCGCTAACAACGGGCTCAGTAGGTTCGCCAGGGTACTGAACTGCATCGTCGATGGTTTCGACTAAAGCAGTAAGCGCAGGCGCAAGCTCGATAGGTGCAGCTGGTAGGGTAACCGTCGGCAGAATTGCCTCAAGGTCATCGAATGCCCCTTCGATGATTGCTTGAGCATCCGCATCGATTTGATCCTTGACAGTTTCATAAAGCAGCTCTGCCTCACGAATAAAGCCGTAGGAGTCTTGGTACTCGACTTCTTCTACAAAGACACCGTCTGCAATTGCGTTGTTGTACTCAAAGTCAGTGACAGCGAGTACCTGGTCGATTAGCGGCAGAACGAAGTCAGAGGACGTCCGCAGACTCTCATCAAGGGCACTGAATGCGCCATCGATAGAAGCAATTGCGGTTGCAAAGGCTGCTTCGTAAGCTGCTTCAGCTGCACTATCGCTAGGTGCTGCTTGGAATGCCAGGAAGGCAGTGTTGAGATCTTCGAGATCGCCCAAGAAGCCAGGAATGTTGTTGGCTTCGAGGAAGGGCTCGATGGGCTCATAGCTTTCTTCAGCGGGGTGACCCATGTGGGGAGCAGCTTTTTCAAACTCACCTAGACCGGTCAGCTCATTGGCTGCGCGGAGGTGCCCCTTCATCAGAACCAGCTCAGTTGCAAAGTCAACAGTAGCGTCACCGCTGCCGCCGCCTTCGCCGCCTTCACCGTGACCACCGTGGCCACCTTCGGAGCCTTCACCGCCTTCGCCACCTTCGGAGCCTTCGCCACCTTCACCACCTTCGGAGCCTTCACCGCCCTCGCCACCTTCACCACCTTCACCGCCCTCAGTGCCTTCGCCGCCTTCAGCGCCTTCTTCAGCAATGCTGTCAATAGCGATCACGTCGTTACCAGCACCACCATCAATGATGTCGTTGCCTGTACCACCTTCAATGGTGTCATTGCCTTCGCCACCTTCAATGGTGTCACTTCTGCGGCTACCGATGACAGTATCATCACCAGCACCAGCGTCAATCAATTCTCCAGTTCTGCTATCGCTACCAGAGGTGAATGGGGTATCGATCCTAAAGCCAGCAATGACATCATCGCCGTCGCCACCATTGATAGCGTCTTGGCCACGACCGCCTTCAATAGTGTCATTACCAGTGCCACCGTCAATGGTGTCAGCGCCACGACCACCGTCAATGAGGTCATTATCAGCACCACCGTCAATAGTGTCGTCACCTTCGTCACCAGTAATGGTGTCATCACCAGCTAGACCAGAGATAGTATCGTCATCGAGACCACCTTCCAACACATCATCGCCAGGAGTCCCGTCGATAACTTGAGGCTCAGGGTCAGAAATAGTCAGGACAGCACTGCTTGCATTGGGGTCAACATCGTAGCCGTCACCATCAACAATGGTTAAGCTAAGAGGCTCTTCCCCTTCATCGGTACCATCTGAAAAAATCGGTAATGAAATAGATGCATCAGACGCCAACAGAGTCAGACTAATGCCGCTGAAATCACTGTCGGGAGTTCCTGACGGAGCGATGTTGTTGAGAGTGACGCCACCGCCAACATCGGTAAATTCGAATAAACCATTAGGCACACCGGTATCGACAAAAATCTCCAGACCGCCTTCTGGAATTTCACCATCAACATCAAAGGTGACTGTGAATAGATCGCCTTCGTTGACAGCAGTCGAGCTAACGCTGGCACTAACGATAGGTACTGTTGAAACCATTAAACCTAACCCTTAATAATCTTACGAGCTGAAAATTTTGTTAGTCCCTATGAAGCAATCCCCTAGAGGCTTAAATGCACCTAGACAACGTATTTCTATGTCCCCTAATTTCTGCAATTGCAAAGAACCAAATCTTCGAATGGCCAAAGACTTTGGGTTTTGCGATCGCAAAACCTTGACATCCCTTGTCCTTTCAAGAGGAGTCAACCTGCATGACAGACTGAAACAAGCCGTGTCGCTGCATGTCCGCTGTGGTCAAAGTGCACGCCCCTGGCGTGGAGTGTAAAAGCACGCACTCTGAACTGCAATTAATTTCAATAACAACATTCCAAGTCACAAAAACGTCGACCATCTAGAAAATCAAACTAGCCCATGTAACCGAAAAGCTTTGCGACGGAAGCCGACAGAAATAGACCCATTTACTAGAGCTTCAATAATCAAGAAGAGCGCTCAAAAAAATATCCAATCCTGTTTAAATCCAGAAAATACCGGCAAACTCCCTTTCTAGGAGAACCTTTCCAGGCCTAACCAGAAAACAATTTTGTGAACGGATGCAATATCGCTGCTCTATTAAAAATCCATCACTTTGCAAAGCTATAGCCGACCGCCCCCCTCGGCAATAAATGACCCAATGTTGCAATAATGATTGAATCCTTATTGCAATAGAATCGCAATAATGCCCTATAGATAATATCGCCTAGTTTTGCTTTTTAGAGTCGCTACTTTATAAAGCTAATATGAATCTATGTGGAAATCAGCATAAAGCCTACATAAAAATCCAAAAATTAATGATGTTGAAGAGCAGATAAAATCAGCTATAAGCCATATGAGCCACTCTATTTTGTCAATTATCATTCATATTTAGAGGAGTCAATATATTTATGCGCCATGCGCCCGCCTTACATAAAGGGAAAGTAACCAGGCGAGGGATACATTTTTAATTGTGGAAATAATTTTGGTTATTGAGACTATTCTTATTTGATCAAATAAGAATTTTTGTCAATAGCTGACATGCAATCTTAAGGTTTTTTGGGAAATTATTAGATGGCTGGTATCACCGGAGGAGATCTTATCGCCTCAGATATGCGTTTCATGTTGTTGGCAATAATAGGACCATTGCCAACAACATGAAACCGTTGAGAGATACTCTATAGGGTACAATCCAGTCTGTTTCTCCAGTCATACCTGCAGGTCAATGCCCTATGAATAACTGGATAATTTGTCCTCAGCCACGGCCCCATGCCAAAATTAAGCTAGTTTGCTTTGCCTATGCCGGGGGATCAGGTTGGATATTTCGCAATTGGGCTGAGCATTTTCCAGACACCGTTGAAGTATGTGCCATTGAACTACCTGGTCGGGGGCGGCGGATAAGTGAGCCCGTTTTAACGGGAATAACGCCATTAATTCACACCCTAGGCCCTGAATTGTTGCCTAGTCTCAATAGTCCCTTTGTCTGTTTTGGCCATAGTCTGGGTGCATTGGTTGCGTTTGAACTTTGTCGATGGCTAAGACACGTTGCTCAGCTCACTCCCCTTCAGATCTGGGCTTCAGCTGCTCGAGCCCCCCATCTGTCTGCAGAGGGTCCCCCTATCCATGACTTGCCAGAACCTGCTTTTATCAACGAACTGCGACGCTATCAAGGGACTCCTGCCAGTGTTTTGAATAACACTGAGTTAATGGACCTAATGATTCCTGCTTTAAGGGCGGATTTTTCCATACTTGAAACCTATCAATATCAACCTGGCTTCAAATTGGGCTGTCCAATTGCTGGATTTTGGGGACAGCAAGACACGATTGTGAGTAAAAATGATGTGCTTGCCTGGCAAACCCATACGGACAGCTTTTCTATGGAGGAGATCCACGGCGATCATTTTTTTATGCATCAACCAACGTTTCTCCAAAAGCTAGGGCAAAAGATGGCTGATATGCTTTGACCAATTCTCTTTCAGAGATACGGACGCTTTGGGCATTCTTTACGGGGTAACAGTTCTGAGCTAACGATTATTAATGTGAATGACTATCATTAGTCAGGTTTGAAATTTTATATTGATGCAATATTGATTACATAGTATCCTTTCCTTAATGAGTGTTACTTGAGTAAAAGTG
>JBCCJR010000010.1:0-35898 GCA_039045805.1 Cyanobacteria bacterium P01_C01_bin.118 | reverse complement strand
TTACGAACCCACTCTTAGTGTAGAAGGAGAACAGTTTGTCATGAGAATTGGACTGCCTAAAGAGATCAAGGATCAAGAATTTCGTGTTGGTTTAACGCCAGCCAGTGTAAAAGCGCTATGTCAACGGGGCCATCAGGTTGTTGTTGAGGAAGATGCAGGTCAAGGGGCTGGATTTACTAACGGTGACTATGCCACAGCGGGGGCAACGCTGGTGTCGGGTCCGGCGATGGCCTGGTCCCAGGAGATGGTGGTCAAGGTAAAAGAGCCTCAGCCCTCGGAGTATCAATATTTTCGTGATGATTTGCTGCTGTTTACCTATTTGCATTTGGCGGCAGAACCCCAATTAACAGAGGCGTTGATGGCCAGTGGTGTGTGTGCGATCGCATACGAAACCGTCATGACTACCGATGGCAAACTGCCCCTGCTCACCCCCATGAGTATCATCGCGGGACGGCTATCGGTACAGTTTGGAGCCCGCTATCTAGAAAAACAACAGGGCGGTCGAGGAGTCCTGTTGGGCGGTGTTCCCGGTGTACAGCCAGGTCGTGTTGTCATCCTTGGTGGTGGCATTGTCGGCACCGAAGCCGCCCGCATTGCCGTAGGTATGGGAGCCCAGGTCCAGATTTTAGACATTAACCTTGACCGCCTATCTTATTTAGAAACCCTCTTTGGCTCCCGTGTGGAACTGTTGTACAGCACATCGGCTCAAATTGAGCGAGTTGTTCCCGATGCCGATTTACTCATTGGCGCTGTCCTGATGCCGGGACGAAAAGCTCCCACCCTGGTCAACAAAGCCCTGGTTGCCAAGATGCATCCTGGCTCAGTCATCATCGATGTCGCTGTTGACCAGGGTGGCTGTATTGAAACCTTGCGTCCCACGTCCCATACCCAACCCACCTATGTGGAATCAGGAGTGGTTCACTTTGGTGTGCCCAATATGCCAGGAGCCGCCCCCTGGACAGCCACCCAGGCACTGAATAACAGCACTTTACCCTATGTGCTTAAACTGGCCGACTATGGTCAGGACGCTCTGTTAAAAGACACGGCTTTAGCACAGGGGTTAAATGTTGCTAACGGAAAAATTGTTCATCCGGCAGTACAGGAAGCATTTCCCGTTATGGTGGCTGCCTAATAGGGCAGGGTTGTTTCATTGTCTGGACAGGAAATCTGAAGAAAGGCATGCTTTACGTGGAGGTGGGCCATGCCCAACCTCCAGAATCCGTATCCACTGTTTGGAATTACGATGGAAGAGATTTTCCAACAACGTCGTGCCCAACAACAATGCGATAACCTGATTAATTGACCCCGCCGTAACCCCTATTTATGCCATTGAGGATAACCCAGTAGGGTGGGTTCTAGGGCGGCCTCCCGGCTCTAGCCATGGGGGTTTGGGGAACTCGGAGGGACCCCAAGCAGCCGGTTTTGGTTCCCTGTTTCCCGCTCACTTAACTATCCTTTCAACCAATTCAAACCAAAGGGCAAAGACTTTTCTTCCTCACCCCTAACAGATTCAGGTACAAACTCTGCCGGATTTTGATCATACCGATTACGTACCGGAATCTCAGGCCCTTGGGCCTCTCCCACCAATGTAGCCGTTTCCTCTAAGGCCATGCGTAATCGTTTGCCCGCATAAATCGACATATCTCGTGGCACATTCACCCGATCTCGCAAATAGCGCAGACCACTATCGCTATCCTGGGGAGGCTTACACGCTTCACCCGTCATGAGAGTTGTCAGCGCACAGCGTAGGGCTTGATCAAATAGCTGATCGTCGATGGGATTTACTCGAATAATGTTCTCGCGATGCTTCAACACCCGATGGAGGGCTTCTATACGAGAGTTTTCTGGCTCGGTATAGCCCACGTCTGGCAGTCCTAACCAGGGTCCCTGATCCACTCGTTGTTGATTAGCCCTGGCCTGGGGTTCGCCATTTTCCCAACAGCCTCCCATCTGAGGCGGCAGGTCATGGACATGGGTATGAAAATCGCTCTGGGTGCCGCGATAGGTGGGACGGGTTTCCATGGCATCAAACCAGGCTGCAAAGCCAGGACTTTCTTCTCGCATGGAGTAGCCCTTGTAGTAAAACAGGCTGGCGTTCATCCGCTCCACATAGGGGGTAAATACCAGGTCGATAACGCTAAAGTTCTCTAGAAAATAAGGTCCAGGGGTGGTGGCCAGAGCTTCGTCCACTTTGGCGACGATAGCGACAAACTGCTCCCTGTTAAACTCTTCCTGACGGGCAGATCGCACTGGCTGACATAGCCAGCTACACCAGGCACGAAATAGCAGGCGCTCTAACTGCCGCAGGGGAATGGCTGTGGGAGCCAACATACTGATGGTTAATGGGTCAAATGCTTGCTCCAGGGCGATTAGAATATCGTCGCTTTCGGTAATTAACTGTCCGTCTAGTTCCACCGCAGGTAGCATGCCGGAAGGCACCTTGCGTTTGTACCAGGCTTCTTTCTGCCCGTAGCAAAACATGGTGACCTTTTCGATACGGTAGGGACTCTGCTTTTCCTCTAGCCACAGCCACACTTTCTGGCAATAGGGACACCAGGCGTGGTTATCACGAAATAGGGTTACCCGCACGTCAGCCTCGGTTTTGCCAAATAGCCGCAGCCGTGCCTGGGCGTTGGTGGGGCCGTTGACCCGATCGGTCTGGATGGTGTCGAGGGCTTCTAACTCGGGCCAGGTTAGTGGGGCAGCGGTCATGGTGTTTTTAGGTTTGGGCAGTATCTTAATTTACCGTGTTAGCTCTGACTTGTGTTTTTGGTTGTTAGGCAAAGAGTCAGAGGGTAAGAAGGGTAAAGGGCTACGGAAGAGAGCCTGGAGGTGCACTCACAACTCGAAAACCGATATTGTTGTCGCTGTCGCTGGTCTGAAGGCTGTTGCGATGGGCGGAGCGGCAATCCTTTGGAAAGTCGCTCCACGAGCCGCCGCGCATTACTCGATATTTGGAATCACTGTCCTTTATCCATGCACTACCATCTGTGGGTGCATTGCTGTAATTGTCATGCCAGTGGTCTTCACACCATTCCCAGACATGGCCATGCATGTCGTAAAGACCATTAGTATTTGGAGGATAAAGACCTAGTTGTGTTGTTTCGTTTTGATTGAATCCAAAGTTAGCTTGCTCATTTGTGAGGTTATCTCCAAAGAAATAACGAGTGGTTGTCCCTGCTCGACAGGCATATTCCCATTCAGCTTCACTAGGTAAACGATAACTTTTGCCGGTCTTCCTAGATAAACGCTTAAAAAATTCAATCGCGTCATACCAATCCACGTTCTCAACTGGGAGATCATCTCCTTTGAAGTAAGAAGGATGTGGATCTAAATGTCTTTCCACATCCGGTAACAGAGAGACCGCATACCATTGACGTTGTGTGACTGGATACTTGCTCATGTAAAACGTTGGCACAGTGACTTTATGCTGTGGACCTTCATCATCATGTCGCTCTTTTTCACGTTCGGCAGACCCCATCCAAAAGGTGCCGCCATCAATGTGAACCATTTGCAAGGTGGCATCCTTGCTAAGTTTCTCTTGAAAGTTTTGACTGGGTTTAGTTTCCTTAAGTACCGTGTTGATGTTCCTTATTAGCCGATTTATCTGGGCCGGGTCCAAGGAATCGGAATCTTTTATTTTTTGAGCCTGGATATCTGGGAGTTTCTTGAGCCAATATCCTGGCAAGGACTGAGCGCTGGGTATGCTTGTCGGTGCGATCAATACAGGAATGACTGGAATTCCTTGGTCAAAGGCGTACTCAATTTCCAGTCTTACCCAGTCCTGGGGATTATCTAATCGACGCTGACCGTCTCTGCTTGCATTCAACCATTTGGGGCCAATTACCGCGATCAGCAGCTGACAGCTATGAAGACCATTCGCAATCAGATCTCGCCACGGTAACCCGGCAGTCATCGAGTCCAAATCTCGAAATACATTCTCAGGACCCAGTTCAGCAGCTAAACAGTCATAGAGTTTTCTTGTAAATGCTTGACTATCCTCACGACGATAGGAAATAAATATCGATCTACGACTCGACATTGGCGACCAGATGGTTAACGGATTCAAATACAGAAAGCGGTTCTAACTTGGCGATTCGGGGCCGTTTTTTGTATCTATAGCCTATTAAAGCTGGTTTGGCTGATAGCTGCTACAGAATGGAGCTGGAGCTTATAAAGTCAGCCTTAAGGCAAATAGGCAGACTAAGATAGTCCGCTACAGTAGCTTGAGCGAATGAGGGAAGCAGCGTGGCAAATGAAGAACACCTGAAAATACTGGAGCAGGGGGGTGAAGCTTGGAATCGATGGCGTGAGGAAAATCCTGGCATTTTTCCTGAGCTTAGCGATGCCAATCTCAATGACGCTGACCTAAGTAATGCCAACTTCAGCAATGCCAATCTTAGTAACGCCAACCTCAGCGGTGCCAACCTCAATGGTGCCAACCTTCGTAATGCCAATCTTAGGCTTGCTCGATTCCTTAATGCCAACCTCAGTGGTGCCAACCTCAGTGGTGCTGACCTCCTTAGTGCTGACCTCTATTTTGCCAACTTCAGTGGAGCTGATCTCGGTGATGCTATCCTAGCCAACAGCAACCTCAGTGGTGCCAAATTCAACAGGGCCATTTTCGGAGGTACTGTTCTAGCTAATCTCAATTTAAATGATGCTCAAGGTCTAGAAACATGCGGTCATTATGGCCCTAGCATTATTGAACACCGTACTTTAGCAAAATCAGGTCAACTACCTCTCTCATTTCTTCGCAACGTAGGTCTACCCGACACCTACATTGACTACATCCCTTCACTCTTCAATCAATCGCTACAATTTTATTCCTGCTTCATCAGCTATTCCAGCAAAGATCAGGAATTCGCCGAACGACTTTACGCCGATCTCCAAAACAGAGGTGTTCGCTGTTGGTACGCACCTGAAGACTTACCCATTGGAGCTAAGATCCGTATAGGCATTGATGAAGCCATTCGTCGCTATGATAAACTGTTGCTGATTCTCTCAGAGAATTCTGTTAACAGCCAATGGGTAGAGCAGGAAGTTGAAACAGCTTTAGAAAAAGAACGAGAGCGCAACAATCAAATTGTTCTGTTTCCTGTTCGTTTGGATAACGCTGTGATGGAGTCTGGTGATGGCTGGACGCGACTGATCAAAAACACTCGCAACATTGGTGACTTCTGCCAGTGGAAAGACCATGATGCGTATCAGAAAACCTTCGAACGTCTGGTTAAGGATTTGAAGGCGTCTTTGGTGGCTAAGGGGTAGCAGTTAATTAGGTTTATTTATAAGGAGTGAGTTTGTATGAGTGATTCAGTTCCAATCTTTAAGAGAGGTAAGCAATATGACAATGAAAAGTATGAGCTTATTCTAAATGGAGAACCAATAGATAAAAAAAATGGAAGTATTATATACAATGATAGATTAAAACTCATAGATGATATTGATTTAAAGCAAGATTTATACAATGAAATTTGTAGCTTTTCCATAGAAGATTTAATACGCAATATTTACCATATAAATATTGAATTCTGTTTATTATTAGACGAGAACTTTGAGTATTTCTATTTGGAGGAGGTATCAATATTTAACGGTGATTTTTATAAGAGTATTCAGTCGGAGTCAATTGAATTCAGTTTTGTTTTTCATATTGATTTGGTTGATTGGGACAATGGGTGGTCCATAAAAAATCAATTAAATGACTTTGATGAATTCATCAAAGATTATGGAGCTGAATTCACAGAGCCTAAAGTTAAACCTTTTTTACATGAAGAAAATATTAAAGAAAATGATTTCAATCACTACACTGTTATTAGTATTAATTGCAATAGTCCTAGTCTACTTTTAAGAGATTTTCTGGATAGCTATATCGAAATTTTTACTAAAGCACAAGAAAAGGTTATAGAAAAATACCAATCATCCTTAACTAATTACTCTTCAATTGAAGCTAAGCATTTTGATTTTTCAGGATTTTCATCAGGAGTTAGGTCAGCCTGTGAACGATATCTTATATACTTTTCAGACTTCTTAAGAGATGTTGGGATTAAAGCAAGTATCAATATAGATAAAAAAGGAAAAGACCTTTACTTTAGTGTCATTCCAGAAAGTGAAGAAGATGAATTAGAGACAATAAATATACTTTTAGAGCAGTTTTTCATACGTCTTCCTGATAGCGATATTATCAAGCAATATAAATCAGGTTCAGATTTAGACTTTGCATCTGAAAGATTAGTTCGTCAGGTCGAAAAATTAG
The DNA here is from genome assembly GCA_039045805.1 of Cyanobacteria bacterium P01_C01_bin.118. GTDB lineage: Bacteria > Cyanobacteriota > Cyanobacteriia > Phormidesmidales > Phormidesmidaceae > Leptothoe. The sequence continues at coordinate 29,645 of JBCCJR010000010.1, read as the reverse complement.
AAGGAGATATAAGGTTGATAAACTTAGAAAGTAAGACAAAAGATTTAGAGATATATAAAAAAGAAGATGAAATAGAAGATCTTGCTTTAACAAAAGATAATCTTACTGATGCTCTCTTAGATCAACAGTCTGAAATAAAGAGTCTAAGTAAAGAGGTTGAGAAAAAGACTCAGAAACTAAGTGCTTATGAAGTTCTGAATAGTACACTTCAAAATAAAATTGTTGCACTTGAAACTAATCAACCAGATAAAGAAAATATACTCCGCTATCTTGCAGTTGAAGATTTCAAATTTGGTGATATTAAGAAGTTTAACTTTCTTGAAATTCGTGCTGCTCTCATGGCAAGAGATATTAATGCAGTACCTAAACGATTATTTCAATTCATTCAAATTATTCGTACTTGGGTTAAAAGTAGAAAAAAAATAAATGGTAAGTAGTTCTTAAGTAGTAATTAAGCCCATCAAATATAAGCTTCAACTTCACCAACTAAGTATACGTTTCAGGTTTAGAGCTATCTTTGCCCTTCGTTCAGTTCCATAAAGTTTTGGCCTGACTGAACTCATAGTGAGCTGGGATAGAGGACACCATCGATCTTTAGGCACACACCAGATCAACTCGCGATCCTGGTCATCTTTGGCAACTAACTTATATTTCATGAGGCTGAGGTGACGTTTGCCTCTAGGGGGCCTCCGTGGGCATTTTACAATCAGCCACAGGTGCAGTCTTACATTGTGGCGCTTACTGCTTCAAAGACAGTGGTAATCTACTGGACCTTGTGATCGCACTGGTGCTTTTGGCTGGAGCAACTTAGTAGCTGAGAAAGTCCACTTAATGCGGTATCCCCAAAAACATAGCTACAAACAGAAAAAAGCCTCTGTGGCCAATGGTCACAGAGGCTTTTTGACTAGCGTCATGGAACTCGATGTGTCAGAGGGCTTCAAATAACGCATTAATCGCTAAACCAGCGATCAGGGTCAGCAGACTTTTTACCAGCCAGGGAAACGAGAAATCTAAAATTCCCAAAGCAATGTTTCCAAACCCAAACAGCACTAACATCCAACAACCGACGAGCAAACCAAACATGATCGCAAACAAGCCTTTAAAACACCGTCCCAATAAATAAAAAAGAAACGTATGATTGCGGGGAAATCGCATAATAAGTCCTCCAGGGTAACAACTTAAGCTGGGAAATCTTGGCTGGAACGGAAGTCGGAAGTCGGAAGTCGGAAGTCGGAAGAAGACTGAACTCTGGGTTTTAATGGCTGAACTTCATTTCCAGTAAAATTTTCCGCGTTAAATTGATACCCCGAAGACACATTAGGAACGTGACGGTTTTTCGGAGTCTTGAAGGGAATTACATTGGCAGGGGGCAAACTGACCAACTGCACCGTCAGAGTAAGACCATCTCGATGCAAAACAGAAATTATGGATCCCGCTGGAATTATTTGTGTGACCGGTGCGGCAACGCGACCATACCAATAAACGCCATGCACTCTTATCCGTCCTTTACTGCCAGGAATGATAGCTTCGGTAACAATACCTTGAGTATGCATGTAGGGAATCGCAGGTGATATCAGCCTATGGGTTCTCGTCGTCTTGCAACAGAATTGCCTGAGTAGAGAAAAGACAAACAAAATATTCATGGCTATGACTAGAGGAGGTGGTCGGATAAAACAAAATCCATAGGACAACAGAATCGGGAAAATGTAAGACCCATTACCCAATGGATAAACGTACTGATTTACAAACAGCAAGGAACGATTTAGGATTGATTCAACAGAGAACAGCGATCATTTGCTGAACAAATTAGCAACAGCTAATTCGAGCTATGCATAGCGTACAAGAGTACTGAGACAAAGGCGTTGAAGTTAACCGTTGATATTTCTTTAACCTGCTCTTAAGTACCGAAAGCCTTGATATGTAGTATTACTAGCCACTTTTTTTAGAAACATCGACGTCGATGTTTCTAAAAGCTTGCTAAACATCGACGCTTATTCGAGCAGTCTGCCCTAGCCTTGATTAGTTAGGTCAACTTAGGCGGGTCACACGTCCTATTTCTAAGTTACAGGCCAATCGGGGGCATATCATTAAGCATGGTAACTAATCGTAAGAAAAGCTATCAGCTAACGTCTGACGGTCTTTCTAAACTTCTTAAGACCCTTAGTAAAGAGCATTCAGGCATCTTTAACAATGGTCAGCGCTCTAATAAAGATGTCAACTTAACCAAAGCCAAAGACCGTTTAGGATTAGACCGTCAAACTCTGGGTAGAATTTTAAGTCGATACGACGGTGGAGTAAACCTGTCTACGCTAGATAGATTGTTTGACTATCTCAGTGTCGATCTTCTAGAACAAGATTATACAGTGTATGTAACAAACGGTGATGCCCACGCTTATCAAGCACCGCCACAGATGCCGTTGGATAAATGGACCGGCGAAGTGGATTTATCCAGGTTCCATGGTCGAGATGAAGAATTAAAGCGTCTTAAACAATGGATGCTGAAGGAAAAGTCGCGCCTAATCACAATCCTAGGCTTTGGTGGCATTGGCAAAACATCATTGGCCGCTAAGCTTTGCCATCAGATCAGATCAGAATCTGCCCATGAGTTCAAGGACATTATTTGGATTTCCTTAAAGGATGCGCCCCACATTGACGATGTCTTGATCCCCCTGTTGGAAGCTGTTTTAGATCATAATTTACCCGCGTCTAACTCAATCATTTATGGCAATGCCATTGGTAAAAAAATTGCTACGTTAATCCGTCAGCTACGGGTAAAGCGATATCTGATCGTATTAGATAACTTGGAATCGGTGATTCAAGGTGGCCAATGTGTTGGTACATTTTGTGAGGCGTATAAAGAATTTGGCGAACTTTTAAAGCGATTGGGACAATCTCCCCATCTTAGCTGTGTTGTTCTCACCAGCCGAGAAAATCCAGGGGAGGTCAGTCGATTAGAACACATTTCACCCGTTTATATTCTGCATCTAGAAGGTCTAAAAGAAAGTGAGGCCAATCAGCTTCTCCAAGAAAAAGGGTTGAAAATCACTGAGCAGAAACAAGAAGCATCCCAGCTGATCCAGCGTTGCTCTGGCAATCCGCTGGTATTACAGATTTTAGCAACCAATATTCAATCGATCTTTGGTGGCAAAATTCGCAATTTTCTCAAGGAGAAAACCATTGCCTGGAATGGCGTGAAAGAAGTCCTGAATGAGCAGTTTAATCGACTGTCTCCAGAGGAAAAGTCGGTTCTTTATTGGTTAGCCATTGAACGAGAACCCGTATCATTTTCGGCTCTTCAAAACGATCTTATTTCTGATGTATCTGCAGGGGATGCCCTGGCGACCAATATTAAATCTTTGGTATCTCGATGTTTGGTGCAGGTGTCGCCGGATGCATTGTATAACCTGCAACCTGTAGTGTTGGAATATGTGACACGTCAGTTGATTGATACCCTGTGCTATGAAATCCAGTCTTTCAATGTGCATGTCCTAAACACCCATGCCCTGGTCAAGGCTCAAAGTTACGACCATATTCGCACTGTTCAAACTCGGTTTGTTTTAGATTATTTACGCGACAGGCTTATGCAACATTATGGTAGTGCAGAGCGAGCGTCTAATCACTTACAACAGTTGCTAGAAACGTTAAAAGACTATTAAACAGGTCGTTCAGGCTATCTGGGAAGTAATTTAATCCATATTCTCTATCGTCTAAATAAGGTTGTCATCGGGTATGATTTCTCCGGTTTGACCTTTCAGCAAACCAATTTTCAAGATATTAAACTACGGCAATGTAACTTCCAAAATTGTCATATTGAGAATTCTCTCTTTCTTGAAACTATTGAGGTCATTCTTACCTTAACCTTTAGCCCAGATGGAACAATTCTGACAGCGGGCGATTCGAGTGGTGTTGTGCGCAGTTGGAATACGGCTACACGACAGCCCTTACCAAGCTGTCAAGGTCATAAAGATTGGGTCCGTAGTGTTGCCTTTGCCCCTGAGGGAGAGATGATTGCTAGCGGCAGTGGTGATAGCACCATTGTGTTCTGGAACCCAAAAACAGGACAGCGGTTAAATACTTTAAGCGGCCATACCAACCGTGTACGGGTGATTAAATTTAGTCCAGATGGGAAAAAGCTGGTCAGCTGTGGTGCTGATGATGTGATTAAAGTTTGGGATGTAAAAACAGTAAGTTGCCTGGCGAAATTGATCCCTTGTGATCCTGGCGTCCGGTCAGTTGCATTTAGCCCAGATGGGTCAAAGCTGCTGTCTGCTGGAGAAAGTAGGACCGTTCAGATTTGGGATTTAGAGACTGGCCAATGTGAACACGTGCTAGAGGGACATCAGCGCTGGGTTCGTTCGGTTGCCTTTAGTCCAGACGGTAAATTCTTTGCCAGTGGTAGTGCCGATCGCACAATTCGCATATGGAATACTCGCACACTAAAAGTGGTTAAAGTTTTAGAAGGGCATGAAGATGCCATACGCTGTGTTCAGTTTCATCCCTATGATCGCCTGCTCGCTAGCGGTAGTGAGGATGGCACCGTGCGTCTATGGCAACTAGATACAGGGCGCAGTAATGTTTTACAAGGTCATGTTTATTGGGTTCGCGCCTTAGCCTTTAGCCCAGATGGAAAGCAGCTGGCATTTGGCGGGTCCGATAGAACGATTAAAATTTGGGATATTGAACGGTATTATCGCGAAAATGCAGCCAAGTGCCTGAGAACATTTCGCGGTTATACTTCCTGGATTCGGTCTTTGGCAGTGGCCCCAACAGGAGATGTTATTGCTAGTTCTGGTGAGAATAATACATTGCGGTTTTGGAACTTGCACACGGATGATATGTCCTCGATGGAGGATTGTTCTATCCATTGGGTACAGTCAATTGCCTACAGCCCCGATGGCAAGTGGTTAGGCATTGCTGGAATAAATGGCGTCACTGGAAATAACAAAGTTATTGGCTTGCTCAATACTCAGACTAGAACTTGCCGAGAACTATCGGGACATTCCAAACGAGTATTGTCAGTGGCCTTTAGTCCCGATGGTTTTGTCCTGGCCAGTGGCAGTGGGGATGAGTCTGTGCGGCTATGGGATGTGGAAACAGGAGAGGGGCTAGCAGTTTTAGAAGGCCACCAAAAACGAGTCAGGGCCGTCACCTTTAGTCACAGTGGCGAACTGGTGGCCAGCGGCAGTGAAGACCATACGGTCATTCTTTGGAGCGTCAGTCAGGATCAGCCGCTACACGTATTAGCGGAACACACCAACCGTGTGAGGGCCATTGCGTTTAACTTTGACGATAGTATTCTAGCCAGTGGTAGTGAAGACCATACAATTAAGCTGTGGGATGTTTGTACTCAAAAATGCGTTAAAACGTTAAAGGCCCACACAGACGCCGTCCGAGTAATCGCATTTCATCCCCAGCAGAATTGGTTAGCCAGCAGTGGCTATGATTCATCTATTCGGGTTTGGGATATTGATGCTGATAAGCAGATCCTGGAGCTAAAAGGCCATACTCGGGCCGTTTGTTCTATGAAATTTACCCCCGATGGGAAACATTTGGCCAGTAGCAGTCGAGATGGTTCGCTACGTTTATGGGATCTAAAAACGGGTAATTCTGTGAAAATGCTAAATACTCAAAGTCCCTATGAAGGTATGGATATTACCAATGTGACTGGCCTTAGCAATACGCAAAAAGAAGATTTAACCCATTTGGGCGCTGTGATTCATAGTTGAAATTTGCGATCGCGCCAAGACATCGCTAACTTTTACCACACACTCAAAGATCGCTAAAAATTAGACTTTCCCCCTAAAGCACCCCATAAGCCACCCTAGAATCTAGCCCTTAGAGCAAAGCCCATGACCAAACGCCCCACCAATAGTTACAACCAGTACCATGCCCACGTTTACTTTGATGGAAACTCCGTACCCAAAGCCTCTGAACTATGCCAAAAAGCTGGCGAACTATTTGGGGTTAAAGTAGGCCGAGTCCATTTAAAACCTGTAGGGCCACACCCTTGCCGCAGCTGCCAGCTTGCCTTTGATAAAACTCAGTTTGACCAGCTAATCCCGTGGCTGGACAACAATCGAGGAGACTTTACCATCCTTGTCCACGGACTGACAGGAAACGATCTGGCCGATCACACTGACCATGCCTCCTGGCTAGGAGATCCAGTGCCATTAAATCTGCTGATCTTTAGAGACTAGGGCATAGAAGAAATTAATGAAATTGGTGTGTGTGCTGAATTTCAGCGACCTGTCAAGTTTTATACCAGGTGAGTGGCTTGGAATTTGTTCGGACGATTAAACGCTTTGCTTCGAGGTCAAGCTGTCTTGCACCACCAGCCAGATTTAGCTCCCCCTGGCCATAGTTCTTCTGGCAAGTGGGGAAGAAGGCTTTCTTCATTTCCGAGTAAGTGAGCCCTGGGGTCGCACTGGGTATGACCTTTAGCAGCACATTCTTCATGGCACCGTATTTCTCGGCGTTGACGTTCGTTGTCTGGCCAGGGCAGTTGATATTTTCGATCTCGATCTTTTTTTCATCACATGGCTCCACGCTAGGATGTGCAAGGGTGTTTGATCGTTTTAAGCAATGGGTTACCAATCGAGAGTTTCAATTGGCTAACGAGGAGCTGAGCGGCGGTCAACACTTTTTCCCTCTATGCCAGGATTATACATTCCGTCCGCTCCTGTGTAGGGTTAGGCGACTCATTCAGATTTTGGATTGACGTCAAACTCCATCTTGGAGCGATAGAAGCACACGTCAAATTCCATAAAGAAGTTGGTTTGGCCGAGAATAACTGGAATATTTTCAGCTCTTGCCCAGGCAAAGGCCAACCGCACAGAACCACAACCTTCGACATTTGCCATGGCAAACAGTGGCATGGCTGGTTGTCCTCCTAGATTGCCTGCCAGTTGAATCACAGCTTTTCGGTCATCCCAAGTCGCTCCCAGCTTAAGTCCGACTTCATAAGGCAAGACATTCACTGTAGCACCACTGTCTACTAATCCAACTACCTCTACGCTGCGGTTTTGGTAATTGAGGACTAATGGAATGCGAGGCAGACTATCAAACTCATTTTGGGACGAGTCAGTCGTTGAATATCTGAAGCGCATATCTGAGCCACCCTAATCAATCAGCCGCTGGCATGGCTTGCATCAGAATAGCGCCTGCACCAAAAGCATTGTAAGGCGTTGGCAAAAAGTAAGTTTTGAAAGGCTCGAATGGTGAAATATTCATATCACTACAGAGATCAGCTGCTAGAAGCCTTACTAGCTCTAGTTTTTCTGACTCTGGCAACTGCCTAAGTGTAGGTAAAAGATCCGCTAAAGTCATATACAAGCCTCGATGGATTAGCCTATACCTCTAACATAGTGTAGCTAAAGCAAGTCAGCGTTGCTTTTGCGTAACTTTAGGCAATAAGGTAAGCCAACTAACGGCGTTGGACACTGGTGCAAGCAAAAGCTAAATATACCTCCACAGCAGTGTTGAGCGATCGTCCAAGGCAACCAAGGGCTATACAAGCAAGTTACATTTTGTCAAAAGACAAGGTTTTGAGACTAGGTGAGAGCTTACCGCCCCAAAGATCCTTTCGCATCGCAAGCGATGCTATTCGAAAAGTCTCGTATGAGGGGTTTTTGATAAAAGTATGAGTGTTCATCAATGCCCCGTCAGAAGCGAAAAGGATCATGTTATGCCATTCAGCTTTAAGTTCATCCATAAGGTCTTCTCGTGATAAAAACTTTCTGCCTTGTTGCCGCAGCATTACTTTGTTTTTATCAAAGTCAAGAGCACTATATATGAGCAGAATAATGCACTTATATCGTGCCTCCTTAAATTCTTGCTTCTGCAAAAGAGTCGTATTCTTTCGTTCCCATAAAATGCGGAAATAGGTTCCAAAGATGCCGCCGATACCAAGTAAACCAATGGCTGCAATCGCATTCTCAATAGTCATGTTGTATTTCTGGAAGAACTAAAACCAGGGTTTAAATGCGGGACCTAAGAACTATAACCGAAGTAGGAGTATGGATGGGGATATGCCGAGGGCTAACGATCAATTAGAGGGAAACTTTCCACCTATCTATCTAATAGGGGGAATTAGGTAGAAAATTTCAATATAATCATCCCCACTATCTTCGAATAAGGCTATTTAAGAAATATTCATTATTCGAGCCTCCATTTGAGTCCTTAGCTTTGTTTAAGACTAGTTCCGCTTTGACACGACCTAATCCTATAAAAAAGTATTCAATAAGGTTTGGAGAAAGCGATATTCCTGATCCAGGGTGTAGTATTGGCAAGTGTGAGGGCGATACAGCCCCAATCGATAAACCTCAACGACATCAAAAACCTCCGGAGGAGATAACTCCCCCGGAGGCAAAAAACAACTCCAGGTAATCACAATTCCCCTGAAGGCCAATGCTGCGGTGCCCCGACCACCACTGCGATTAACACTACCAGTATCAGATGAAAAGCGTTCCGATCAAAAGAAAACAGCCAGTACTGACCACACCTAACGCCACAAATACAGCAGCGCAAACAAGATAATCCAGATTACATCCACAAAGTGCCAGTACAGCTCAGTGGCCTCAATCCCAAAATGGTTCTCATGGGAATAGTGGGCCGTTTTACGAGAACGGAACAGCACCGCCAACATCATCAATAAGCCAAACAGTACATGGAGACCGTGAAACCCAGTAAGAACATAAAACGTACTGGCAAAAATGTTGGTAGTTAGACCAAACTCCAGATGGGTGTACTCATAGATCTGCCCACCCAGGAAAATAGCGCCCATCGCAGCGGTAATAGCAAACCACTTGCGCATAGCGCCCACATCGTCCTGCTTAATGGCCGTATCCGCATTGTGGATAACAAAACTACTGGAGATCAAAATAATGGTGTTGATCCCCGGCAGGAGTAGCTCCAGTCCCTCTGTTCCCTCTGGGGGCCAGGCCGGAGCCATTAAACGAAAGCTAAGGTAAGCGATAAAAAGACCGAGAAAGATCATACTCTCGGCACAGAGAAAGACCAGCACTCCGAACATTCGTAGATCGGGATGTTCATCATGGCCGTGGTCGCTTTGAGCGACGATAACCGTATCGGCTTGGTTAATGGCTGAGCTTTGCATAGGAAAAGAGTAAAGAGAGAAGAGTCTACTTAGCTAAGTCTTTTCTAAAATCATCCCCTCTCGGGAGGGGATGGGGGAGGGCTCAACTAGTGCCCATGGGCTGCCGCTGCTGCAATGGCTTCTTCATAGATCGCCGGATCGTCCTCAACCGGAATATAGCCCAGACCATAGTCATAGGGTCCCGTCTTGATCTCAGGTACCCCTTCAAAGTTCTCATGGGCCGGTGGAGACAGTGTCTGCCATTCAAGGGTCAGAGCACGCCAGGGATTAGTGGGTGCTTTTTTACCCCAGTGCCAGCTCCAAATAGCGTTGATGATAAAGGGCACCGTAGAGACGGCCATCAGGTAAGCGCCGATGGTGGCCACTACATTCAGGTCGGTAAACTGAGGATCGTAAAGGGCAACACGACGGTTCATCCCCTGGAGACCTAGCTGGTGCATAGGCATAAAGGTGAGGTTCATGCCAACAAATGTGAGAACAAAGTGAACCTTGCCCCAAAACTCATTTAGCATCCGCCCCGTCATCTTGGGGAACCAGTGGTAAATCGCCATGTAGATGCCAAAGATGGAGGCACCAAACAACACATAGTGGAAGTGGGCCACCACAAAGTAGGTATCGTGGACATGGATGTCAAAGGGCACCGCCGCTAACATCACACCACTGATACCGCCGATCACAAAGATGGCGATAAAGCCCACGGCAAACAACATGGCACTGGTGTAAGCAATCTTGCCGCGCCACAGTGTTGCGGTCCAACCAAACACCTTAATACCTGTCGGTACAGCAATGGCCATCGTGGTGATCATAAAGAACATCCGCAACCAGGGTGGCGTGCCGCTGGTAAACATGTGGTGAGCCCACACAATCAGCCCCAGGAAGCTAATTACCAAACTGGAATAGGCGATAGCGCGATAGCCAAAAATGGGCTTACGGGCATGGACTGGTAACACATCGGAGATGGCTCCGAACAGGGGTAGCACAAAGATGTATACCGCTGGGTGAGAGTAGAACCAGAACATGTGCTGGTAAACAACGGGATCGCCACCACCAGTGGGGTTAAAAAATGCGGTTCCTGCCACCAGGTCAAACATCAGCAGAATTAACGCTCCAGCTAAAACAGGAGTACTGATTAAAATCAGCAGCGATGTGGCAATCATCGCCCAGCAGAAGAGCGGCATTTTGAGGAAGGGCATACTGGGCACCCGCATTTTCAAAATGGTGACCAGAAAATTAAGGGCACCCAAAATCGATGCGGTTCCACCGATAAGAATGCTCATAATCCAAATTCCCTGGCCCAACATGCCAGTGGAAAGGCTCAGGGGAGGATAAGAGGTCCAACCGGCCTGGGCAGGTTCAAAAAAGAAACTTGCCACCAGTAGGATGCCAGAGGGGGGGATTAGCCAAAATGCGATCGCATTAATCCGGGGAAAGGCCATATCCTTTGCCCCGATCATCAACGGGATCAAATAGTTGGCCAACCCCGCCCCCGCCGGCACAATCCACAAAAACAACATAATAGTGCCGTGGAGAGTTAGCACACCATTGTAGGTTTCAGGGGTAATAAAATCAGGATTGGGCGTGGCCAACTCCGTACGAATCACCGTCGCCAGTGCACCACCAATCAGGTAGAACACAAATCCAGTGACCATGTATTGAATACCAATAACCTTATGGTCCGTGCTAAAGGTAAAAAAGTGAGTCCACTTACGCTCATTCCCCAAAGGTTGTTGAGGAAGAGGTGAAGGGTCAGGTGTTTTTATAGCCTCTGCTTGTGCCATTTGAAATCAAGTAGAAATTAGAAAGAGAAGATTGCGTAGGGTGGGCACAGCCCACCATCCCAAAGAGAAATGCTACTTAAGGCATCAAAGCCATATCCATATGAGAATGATGTAAATGCTCTAGCCCTTCTGTAGGTAAAGGATCGTCAAAATGAGCCAGGTAATCGGCATCAGTCTCATCGGGCTTTTGGGTAGCCGCCGCAATGGCAGTGGTCAGATCAGTCGGCCCCTCAGCAATACGTTTTTGAACCCACTCGTCGTACTCCTCAGGAGAATGAACAATCAGCTGCGCCCGCATACCACCATGGAACGGACCACACAATTCAGCACAGACAATCGGATACTCACCTTCGCGAGTAGCCTTTAGCACCAGTGAAGTTTCCTTACCTGGAATCATGTCTTGCTTAATGCGAAACTCAGGCAACCAAAACGCATGAATCACATCCTGAGCTTTGAGATTGAGCTTCACCAGCTTATTCACAGGGACATGAACCGCACCATCGACAATGCCTGTTTCCGGATAGGTCATCACAAAGGCATACTGCATCCCCAATACGTCAATGGAGAGATCGGCAGATTGTTCTTCTAAATCAGGCGGTTCACCCAATCCAGACGCCGCTAATAAAGGATAGCTAGAACTATCTTCACCTGACGTAGCATAGGCAAGCTGAACCGTCTTCGATGAATGGTGTTCCATCAAATTCAGACCGCCCATCTCGGTATAGATTTCAAAACTGTAGAACGATAAACCCAGCACAATGATGGCTGGGATCGCCGTCCAAACAATTTCCAAAGGAATATTGCCCTCAATGTGGGGACCATCTGTTTCATCGCCCTCTTTACGACGAAAGCGAATTACGGCGACGATCAAAGCTCCCTCGACAAGCAAAAATAGACCCGTACCGATGGTCATCATTAAGTTAAATAATGAATCGACCTCAGTTGCTTCAGTGGAGGCAGCAACGGGCATTAGACCGTGGTTTTGACCATACCAAAGGCTCGCTAATGTAATAACGATGCCAATCAGCATGGTGATAATAGAGGTAGGAATACCGTTCACGACTCGAACACTCTCCTGTGGGATGATCTGTTGTATAAAAACAGAATTGTTTAAGAATTGGTTGACCAGTAATAAAGGTTAGAAAACGCTGCTTATTCTACCAAGTTCAAAAAATGATTTTATTAGAACTAACAGCTATCTAAGATAAGGTATTCCCGAAGAACCACCTGCCTCAGAACAGCACGCTGTATCGATTCATAAACCTGTAAACGCAACGTTACACGTTTGACTAGCCAAGGATGATGCAAGTCGTCTAAAAGAATACTAAGTAAGGTGATCAAACGGGTTTCAATTCCCATCCCAAGGTAACCCTATCTCCTGACAAATGACACGTCTTGTAAAGGTCATTTTTGCTATTTAAGGAATTTCTTCAGGTTCTAATCAGAGAGGGATTTTGTGAGTTCTGGAAATAGACGGTTTTTAGTCCTTAAAAACATTTATCGCTCATAAAAGAACTAACAAAATCAAGTCATCATCAAGCTATATGGTTAAGGAATTTTACAAATCCCTTCAAACAAGAAGAAATGCTAAACGTATTTCATCGAAGGCAAAAAATTCTTTAGCCTGTAGAGGAGAGCTGTCGCTTTTAATTGTTCTAGCTTCTTGCCTTAAGAGATTTTTTAGGTTTATGGCTCATTCTTCGTTATCCACATTGCAAGCAAAGGCTGTTGCTGGTTTTGAACCGGTTACTTACTTACGGCGCTGGGTGTGGAAAATGGCTGTGGCTACTCTGATCCTGATGGCCATTGGCAGTGCTACCCGCGTGATGAACGCTGGCTTGGCCTGTCCAGATTGGCCATTATGTTACGGGCAGCTTGTGCCTAGTCAACAAATGAACCTTCAAGTGTTTCTAGAATGGTTTCATCGTCTAGATGCCTCGTTAATTGGTCTAATGGCAATAGGTCTAGTGACCTTAGCTGTTCGCTGGCGTTCTTCCTTACCTAAGTGGGTGCCCTGGACGGCTGGTTTTGTTCTGTTTTTGGTCGTTTTTCAGGGGGTGCTGGGGGGACTTACGGTTACCCAGCTGTTGCGGTTTGATATTGTTACCGCCCACCTGGGTACGGCATTACTGGTGTTTTGCACCCTGTTAGCCATGGGGATGGGGCTATTGCCTTATCAGGCTAAAGGGACGTCTGGTCAATTGTCCTGGTGCGGTGGCATCGCCGTGGTATTGGTTTATGGCCAGAGTTTACTTGGTGGCCTAGTAGGCTCTCGTTGGGCCGCTCATCAATGTTTTGGGTTGGCCGAACTATGTAATGTTGTTAATGCTCACCTGTTGGGCATTGTTCCTGCCAGCTTATCGGTAATTTTGCTGGCTGTTTTAGCCTGGCGGACACCAGCGTTGGATGGTACATTACGCAACCAATCTCGGATTGCTTTTGGATTGCTGATCTTGCAGCTGATTGTGGGCCTTGCCACGTTCCGATTACACCTACAGGTTGAGCCCCTCACCGTTTGTCATCAGGCCATTGGCGCTGCCCTTCTAGGTACTCTGGTTTGTTTTACCGTTCTCTCCATCCGGGATCGAACCTTTACAAAAGAATCTGTTAATTAATTTCTGTTTTGGATGGTGGGGCAACGCTTATCCCACGATTTTTCTCTTCCTTTGGTATTGATGGTGGGCCATGCCCACCCTACTCCCTCCCCACAATTCTTTTTTTGTTTCTATGCAACCGTCTAATCTTATCCCTCAGATTCACCACGAAAATTTTGGTCAAGTCTGTCGTAGTTATTACCAACTGACAAAGCCTCGCATTATTCCGCTGTTGTTAATTGAAACTGCTGCCAGTATGTGGGTCGCGGCCCAGGGACATCCTGATGTGTTATTGGTGCTGGTCACCATGATGGGTGGCTGGTTAGCTGCAGCTTCTGCCCAGGTAATCAACTGTGTATACGACCGAGACATTGACTATGACATGGAGCGCACTCGAGATCGCCCCATTCCATCAGGGCGAATTCAAGTGCGGGATGCGCTAATTTTTGCTGCGGTGCTGGCTCTGGCATCGTTTAGTCTGTTAACTATGTTTGCCAATGTACTGGCAGCGGGTTTGGCCATGGCCGGTATTGTGGTCTACATCGGTGTTTATACCCACTGGTTAAAACGGTCCTCGCCGCAAAATATTGTTATCGGTGGTGCTGCAGGGGCAATCCCCCCTATGGTGGGTTGGGCCGCTGTTACGGGAAATGTGGGCTGGGCCGCCTGGATTTTCTTTGCCATTGTCTTTGTATGGACACCTCCTCACTTTTGGGCTCTGGCCATTTTGATTAAGGATGATTATGCCAAGGTGAATGTGCCAATGCTGCCGGTGATTGTCGGTAACGAAGAGACTGCTAATCAGATTTGGCTCTATACCGTTCTCCTGGTACCGGTCACGCTACTGATGGTGTGCCCACCAGAGGCCTGCGGTTGGCTATATGGTTTGTTGGCGCTGTTGCTGGGTGGGTTGTTTTTACGCAAGGCCTATGACTTGAAACAGTGTCCGTGCGATCGCGACCTGGCCCGAGGTGTCTTCAAATATTCCATCTTCTACATGATGCTATTGTCAGCCGCCATGGTCGTCGATAGCCTGCCAGTTACCCGCCACAGTGTTCAGACCTTCCTCGGCACCCTTGGGGTAGGTTAATCCAGCGTCTTTAGCCATTGCCGTTCCTCATCCGATAGGGATGGTGATGGCAGCTGTCCATAATCTATAGACAAATCAATCGCTGAAAGAATTCATCCCTGGAAAGTGAGGTTTCTTAGCCATAGAGCCCAGCGACAGCAGTCTTTATTCATTCTAATGATAGCCAGTCACTCTCCTGGGACTTACAGTTCGCTATTACAATTAAAGCTGGTCAGATTATCCCCATAGGGATTTGTCTATAAAAGGTTCAGGATGTCACAGCAGCCCGCAGTTGTAATCGAAGGTCTTCAAAAACGCTATGGCGATGTCCAGGCCGTCAAAGATATTTCATTACAGATTGAGCCTGGAGAAATCTTTGGGTTACTCGGTCCTAACGGTTCAGGCAAAACCACCACAATTCGATGCTTGTGTACTCTGACGCTACCTGATGCAGGCAGTCTGGAGGTAATGGGAGTGCCAGTGATAACTAACCCGCGTCAGGTGCGGCAGCGACTGGGGTATATCGCTCAGGAAGTTGCCCTGGACAAGATGCTGACAGGAAGAGAACTACTGGAATTACAGGCTGCGATTTACCATTTGCCGGGCAAGCTAGCCAGGGTTCGCATTGACCAGATGATCGAGCTATTGGAGCTAACCGACTGGGCCAATAAGAAAACAGGTACCTATTCTGGCGGGTTACAAAAACGTTTGGATCTGGCGGCAGGACTGCTGCATCAGCCTGATGTTCTCGTGTTGGATGAACCGACGGTAGGCCTTGATATCGAAAGCCGTTCAGCAGTATGGCGATTTTTACGTCAGCTACAGGCAGCGGGGACAACGATTCTGATCACCAGCCACTATCTAGAGGAAGTGGACGCCCTGGCAAATCGGGTGGCCATCATTGACCAGGGCAAAGTGATCAGCTCTGGCACTCCGGCAGAACTCAAAGCCAAGGTGGGCGGTGAACGCATTACCCTTAGAATTCGTGAATTTACCCCCTTCGATGAGGCTCAGCAAGCCAGCCAAATGCTGCAAGAGCTGCCCGTAGTGCAGGAGGTAATCGTTAATAGCGCCCAGGGCAATACACTAAATCTGGTGGTGGAGTCTGAATCTGATGCCTTAATGACGGTGCAAAAGGCGCTCAAAGAAGTAGGGTTACCCACCTTTGGCATTGCTCAGTCACAGCCCAGCCTGGACGATGTGTATTTAGCTGCCACCGGTCGTACCATCATGGATGCGGAAGTTGCGGCGGCTAGTAAACGAGATATGAAAAAGGAAATGAAACAGCAAAATATGAAGCGGTAGCTCGATATGGGCATTGAATTTGAAGGGGATCCTATCAAAGCTACTGCTAACCTTGAAAAACATGGTGTTTCATTTCAAGATGCTGCCACTGTCTTTAAAGATCCGCTATCTGTCACATTTCCAGACCCCGATCATTCAGTTGGAGAAAATCGCTACATTATTATTGGACAATCAACCGTCGGATTACTTCTGATTGTTGCCCATACGGAACGTGATCAAAAGCTTCGGATCATAAGTACTCGAAAAGCTACTCGCAAAGAGAGAACGTTTTATGAAGAAGGATTCTGAAAATAATCTGGAAGATACGCTTAGACCTGAATATGATTTTGGTCAGATGCAAGGGGGTGTTCGAGGCAAATATGTAGAACGTTATCGTGAAGGCACTAATCTGGTACTGCTAGATCCTGATGTTGCTCAAGCATTTCCCAGTGCTGAAGACGTTAACGAGGCCCTGCGCTTGTTAATGAAACTAGCCAAGCGCCAACAGACTTTAATACAAAATACTCAGCAAAGCTGAGAAGAGCACTAGACGCTCAGCGGCTTTTCGCAGAGTAGCTCTACAGAACCTAAAATTGACAACTCGTAATTATCTAGAAATGAGTAGTTCCAGCATTCAAAATAGCCAGCTGCAGCAGTGGAAGGACGATGAGATCGCATCCCCCGGCATTAGCGAATTCATCCAAGAAATCCTGGCCCTAACCAAGCGGCTGTTTATTCAGCTACAGCGCCGTCCTTCCACCCTGGCCGCAGGTATTATTCAGCCCCTGATGTGGCTAATCCTATTTGGTGCCTTATTTCAAAACGTGCCCCAGGGGCTGTTTGGCGACAATGTCAATTACGGTCAGTTTATCGGTGCCGGCATCATCGTCTTTACCGCCTTCGGTGGTGCATTAAATGCCGGTCTGCCGGTGATGTTTGACCGGGAGTTTGGCTTTTTGAATCGGTTGCTGGTGGCACCACTGGTATCGCGTTTTTCCATTGTGATTGCATCGGCCTTGTTTATTGCCACCATGAGCTTGATACAGACAGCGGCCATTGTCGTGTTGAGTGCATTTTTAGGGACCGGTTTACCCAGCATTTCTGGGCTGGCACTAATGGTGCTAATTATTCTGATGCTGGTACTGGGCGTCACCGCCTTGAGTTTGGGCATTGCCTTTGCCCTACCCGGTCACATTGAGCTCATTGCCGTTATCTTTGTCGCCAATCTGCCGCTGTTGTTTGCAAGTACGGCCCTGGTACCCTTATCCTTTATGCCCCGCTGGCTGAGTACCATCGCTAGCCTCAATCCCTTGAGCTATGCCATCGAACCCATTCGTTACCTGTATCTGCACAACGATTGGAGTCTTAGCAGCATCGTCATGCAAACAGCCTGGGGGGAGATCTCCATGGGCATGACATTAATTTTGGGAGTGGTCTTTTGCGTGGTGTCCTTAGGAATTACCTATCCATTGATTAATCGACGCATTGCTTAAGGTATAGAGATTTCGATACTCTGGTTACCTGGATTTAGGTAAGCGTCAGTGGTTCTCTACGTTCTAGATTTGGTGGGGGTGGCGGTCTTTGCCATCAGTGGAGCCCTAGCAGCTGGGCGCAAACATCTAGATTTACTCGGTGTTGTTGTGATCGCAGTGGTTACCGCCACTGGTGGTGGCACCCTACGGGATATTTTGCTAGACCGCCATCCGGTGTTTTGGATTGAGAGTCCGATCTATTTACCCGTAATTGTGGGGTCTGCCTTACTCACTGTGGTCTATGTCAAATTTTTTAAGCCCCCTAACAAATCATTGCTGATAGCCGATGCTTTTGGGTTGGCACTATTTTCCATCAGTGGGGCTCAGATTGCAGAGCAAGCAAACCTGGCCCCTTTACTCATTATCGTGATGGGGACTATTACGGGGTCTGCCGGTGGTGTACTGCGGGATGTGCTGCTGGTGGATATTCCCGTCATTCTGAGGCCAGGTCGCATCTATGCCACTGCCGCTATCGTTGGCATAGCCGTATATCTGGGGTTGCAAGGGGTGGGTATGGTGCAGTCATGGGCTGCCCTGTTGGGCATGACTGTGGTGGCAGGGCTAAGACTGGCAGCCATTATATGGGGGCTGATGCTACCCATCTTTAGTCTGTCAGATACACAGAACTAGCCCGCTGACCAATTTAAAAAATTGACCACAGTTGCATCAATTGTGGTCAGTCTTGTTAGACTGTGGTCATCAATATTCGTTTAGTCACATCGCCCTTAACTATGGCAAGCACCTTTAAGAATATGTTGGCTTCGAGCCTGGTTTTGCTTTTTGGTTTGGCAACTGCTCCAGCACTGGCTCAGACCAATGGCGGGTTTGATGATCTCAGCGGTGACGCTGATAGTAATGAAGTGTTTGGTGGCAGTGGCGTTAGCCTGACTGACATCATGGGCAATCTCCGCCGTGCCGATGGCATTAGCGCAGGGGAATATAGTCAGCGGAGCGATCGCAACATCGACGAAGCCGCCGAAGACTTCCGTCAGCGCCAGCAAGAAGCCCTCGAAGCGCAACAGGGTACAGCTGCTTCAGAAACGCCCGTCGTTGAAGAGCAACTTTGAATCTCTAGCTGGTTGGTTCCATTCAGCTTTATACATTTCTCCAGGGGTGGCATAGCGCTGCTCCTTTGGTGTTTATGGACTGATTCGCACAAGTGTCCGAGTCAGGAGATCTTCAACAGAACCGATGGGGACTGAGGGATCATTAGGATAGCGCTCCGGACTTTCCGGTTATGGCCTAACATTAATGAGTTAGTCAGTAACACGCTAAACACCCTCAGGCAATGACCGCAACTGTCCCCAATCTATCGAGCCAGTACGATCCGTCCCAGACCGAATCCAAGTGGCAATCCGCTTGGGAAGACAATGCTGTATTTAAGGCTGATCCGGACCATGGTGGGGACCCATTTTGCGTGGTGATTCCACCGCCGAATGTCACCGGTAGCCTACACATGGGCCACGCCTTTGAAAACGCCCTGATCGATACCCTGGTGCGCTACCAGCGGATGAACGGACGCAATACCCTGTGGTTACCCGGTACGGACCACGCCAGTATTGCCGTTCAAACCATTCTAGAAAAAGAACTTAAAGCCCAGGGCAAAGATCGTGAAGATGTGGGTCGCGAAAAGTTTTTAGAACGAGCTTGGGAATGGAAAGAAGAGTCCGGCGGCACTATCGTTAATCAGCTGCGTAAACTGGGCGTATCCGTAGACTGGACCCGTGAGCGGTTCACCATGGATGAAGGTTTATCCAAAGCCGTGCTGCAGGCCTTTAACAAGCTCTACGAAGAAGGGCTGATCTATCGCGGCAACTATATGGTCAACTGGTGCCCTGCCAGCCAGTCAGCCGTATCTGATGTGGAAGTTGAGAATAAAGACGTCGATGGTAACCTTTGGCATTTCCGCTATCCCCTAACCGATGGCTCCGGCCATGTGGAAGTAGCCACCACCCGACCTGAGACGATGCTAGGGGATACGGCCGTGGCGGTGAACCCAGACGACGATCGCTACCGGGAGATGGTGGGCAAAACCCTGACATTGCCTCTAGTGGGTCGTGAGATTCCCATCATTGCCGACAGCTATGTGGACAAAGAATTTGGCACCGGTTGCGTCAAGGTGACGCCTGCCCATGATCCCAATGACTTTGCCATGGGAGAGCGCCACAATCTGCCCATGATCAACATCATGAATAAAGATGGGTCGATGAACGAAAATGCGGGCAAGTTTGAAGGCTTGGACCGGTTTGAAGCCCGTGAACAGGTGCTAGATGCCCTGGAAGATGCAGATGCCCTGGTACGGATAGACGCCTATCAGCACAGCGTGCCCTATAGCGATCGCGGCAAGGTCCCCGTCGAACCGCTGCTATCCACCCAGTGGTTTGTCAAAATTCGACCCATGGCCGACAAAGCCCTGGATGCCCTGGACAACCATCAGTCTCCTAAATTTGTGCCTGAACGCTGGACTAAGGTGTACCGTGACTGGCTGGTCAACCTGCGGGACTGGTGCATCTCCCGTCAGCTGTGGTGGGGGCATCAGATTCCCGCTTGGTATGCCGTTAGCCAAACGAATGGAGAAATTACTGACGACACTCCATTCTTTGTTGCCACCTCTGAGGAAGAAGCGTATACAAAGGCGAAAGAACAATTTGGTGATAACGTTCAACTTCAGCAGGATCCAGATGTATTAGACACCTGGTTTTCCTCTGGTTTGTGGCCCTTCTCCACCATGGGGTGGCCCGATGAGAATGCCAAAGATTTTCAAACTTACTATCCCACCACCACCCTGGTCACCGGGTTTGACATTATCTTTTTCTGGGTGGCTCGGATGACCATGATGGCGGGGCACTTCACCGACACCATGCCCTTTGAGACCGTCTATATCCATGGTCTGGTGCGGGATGAGAAAAACCAGAAAATGTCCAAATCCAAGGGCAACGGTATCGACCCGCTGGTGCTAATCAACAAGTACGGCACCGATGCCCTGCGCTATACCCTGATCCGCGAAGTGGCCGGAGCTGGTCAGGATATTCGCCTGGACTACAATCGCAAGACTGATGAATCCTCTTCGGTAGAAGCGTCTCGGAACTTTACCAACAAACTGTGGAATGCATCTCGGTTTGTGATGATGAATCTCGGGGGTAAGACGCCTGCAGATCTGGGAGAGCCCGACACGTCTAAACTAGAGCTTTCCGATAAATGGATTCTCTCTAAGTTTAATCAGACCATTACCAATACTCGGAAATATTTCGACAAATATGGCATGGGAGAAGCCGCCAAGGTACTGTATGAATTTACCTGGGGAGACTTTTGCGACTGGTATATCGAGCTGGTAAAACCTCGGCTGTATGGGAAAGACGAGGCGTCTAAACTGGTGGCGCAACAGACTTTGGCTTTTGTTCTAGACGGCATTCTAAAACTGTTGCATCCCTTTACACCCCACATTACTGAAGAAGTATGGCATACCCTTACCCAGACTGATGAGAATAGCTACCTGGCGGTACAGCCCTATCCCACCGTTCGCCCTGAGCTAGTGGATACTGAGCTAGAGAAAGACTTTGATCTGTTGATTGGCACTATTCGCACCATCCGTAATTTGCGGGCGGCAGCCGGTGTCAAGCCTTCAGCAAAAATCGAAGCCATTCTCAAAACCGATGATGCCAACGAAATTCGCATTCTCAATGCGACTCAGGTTTATTTGAAAGATACCGCTAAGGTAGACACCCTCACCATTGGCGGCACCACCTTAACGGCTGAAACCATGGGTGTGGCCGAAACCGTCTCTGAGAAATCTGAACCAGTTTTGGTAGAGGGTGAACTCCCCGATATTGACTGGGCTGATGGTGTAGACGCCATTCAAACCCTGTTAAAACACCCTTTAGGGTATGCGGGGCAAGCCTACACCGCAGCTAAAAAACCGGCGTCTGTGGTTTTGTTAATCTTGCTAGGGACCATCGGTCTCAGGTTAGCGGCAGCCGTCGTTACTGGCATCAACACGGTGCCATTGGTGGGTCGGTTTTTCCAAATGATTGGTGCAGGCTACACCGCCTGGTTTGGGGGGCGCTATCTGCTCAAAGCCGCAAACCGTCGCCAGCTTTGGGACAATACCATTGAATTTTGGGATGAAGTTGTTGGGACCTTTAGCAAGGAAGGGACTGAAACAGATGGCCCAACGGATTCACCGTCTGAAGTGCCTGCTGTGCCTGGAGATAGCAGACAGATGTTTGCCGGGGTATTTGGTACGGTACAGGTGCTGATCCCATTGACCGGACTGGTGGATGTGGATGCCCTGAAACAAAAGCTGGAGAAATCCCTGGCTAAAGTGGAAGGGGAGATCAAGTCGATTAAGGGGCGTTTGGGCAACAAAGGGTTTGTAGACAAGGCTCCCGAACGGGTGGTGCAAGAGACCCGAGATTCCCTAGTGGAAGCCGAGACCCAGGCAAAGCTCCTACGGGAGCGCTTGGCGATGCTTTAGGGTCAGCTCAATGATGGGTTAAGGAGGAGAGATAATGCGCTACCCCTGGTACGGCTGCTGTCTACTCAGTGCACTAGCTTTGTTAAGTGGATGCGCAGCCTCTGGGCCAATCAACCAGGGGAGTGTAAGTTCTGAGACAGGTGCCGTGGAAACAGTGATATCTCCTCCTGTTGAGGAGACTGTTGAGGAGACCGAACCCGTTGCCCCAGAACCCTTATCACTTACCGAAAAAGCTACCACAGGTGAAGCCATCGACGAAGTATTGTTCTTCTGTCGAACGGCCCAGGCTAAGGTAATTGAAGTCTACGATATGGGTCCGTTTATTCAATATTCGTTTGGCCCGGAAGGTCAGCCGGAGCTGGTGCTGGATGTACCCCGAGAACAGACGTATACCTATCAATGGCAGGGGATTGGCCGCTATGAAAACTATTCGGTGAGTATTCCTAACGGGGACACGGTTTATATTGTTTCCTGGGCGCGCGATCGCTTAGAGATTAATCAACCTGCCGAGGCGGGGGTAAGTATGGAAATTGATGGGGAATATATTACTACGGTAGACTGTGCCACGGACATTACCCACAATCTGATTGGTGTAGACTTGCCGCCCACACCTCTATAGTTTTTAGAGACTATTCCTCTTTATAGGTTGCCGGGTGACCCATAAAGGCGTTAATATGCTCAACCATCTCTGTTTCACCTCTATGGGCATGGTGGCCAGTCCACATACCCATAGGAAGATTTTTTCCTGAACTCAGGGATAGCTCAATCCGATATATTGGACCGTCATCACTATTAGCCTGGTTTAGATAAGCCTGGGTGATATCAACAAAGGGATATTCAAAGCGGCGGTTTCGATAAAAGCGCTTGCGGACTCGATAGAGAACGTTTTGACGTTGATCAAAGGTCCAAATTTGAGCGGTGATGGCATCCATAAAAACTGCCGTCGGGGCTATGATGCCTAACCCTAGAAAAAAGGTGCTGACCAGCAAAGCCCAGAGACGTTGTCCCAGGGTATAGGTCTCTGTGAACAGCAGGTAAATACCATTGATAGCTAGCGCGATCGCAACACATCCCAAAAGCACCACAATCGGCAGCAATACTACCACCAACCAGCGCGGGCTGGTCTTCAAAATCAGCTGATCGGGCGTTTCACTGACAATTTTGAGGCTAGACCATTTTTTAAGCACGACAGCCGCCAGGGACCAACATAGTATTAATACAGTTCAAGGAAACTTGATTACGGTCTCCCTTAAGCCCTACCGTGTACACACATCTCGAAAAAGAGCTCAAAATCCTGCATTACCCCCCTCAATTCTCCCTTCGTAAGGTGGGAAGAATCTTTTCTCCCCCTTACGAAGGGGGAGTTAGAGGGGGTTAGGCAACCGCAAATGCTAGTTGCCAGTACTTATGTGTACACCGTAGCCTCAAGCCAGAACAAAGTCAAATGTGGCCTTTTTAATCTCTTCACCGTCATCCACAGCCATCAATAGTACAGGGTTAAACAAAAAGTCTCCCTGGTTGGCAGGTTCTTCTGGAAAATAAAGCTGGGTGGTAAGCACTGGCTGATTTGGTGCCTGTACTTTGATATGAAAATGGCGGGTACGCCCAGTATAGAGACCTGGCACAATTGTCTCAATGCGGTAGCGGCCCTCTGCATCAGTAAACTGGTGACCGCGAAATGTATAACCACGATTGTCATATTCACCCTGATGGTTGGTGTGCCAGCAGTCTACCAACGCCCCTGCGATGGGCACACAGGTTGACGACAGCACTTGACCCGTAACAATCATGCGTGTCCCAGATAGCCCAGACTCCAACAGGGACTGCCGCCGTGGAGAATCCGGTGTATAGAACGGCCCCTCAGTTTGAGACGGAGTGGCGGCATCATCACCACAGGCCGGAGTGGGGACCAGAGCGGTTGAACTGTTTGTGGGTTTGACCAACCGGCTGCAGGTGGCTGACGCAAATGCCATCAGTGATACAGGAAACATCCTTACGATGGTGCGGCGGCTAAGCTGTGGTCTCAACATCAGGCTTACCAAAATGGCTCAACTGGTTTTCATGGTAGACCCTGATTCTAAAAACAGCCGTTAATCTTGACCGACGGGCATACGTTTGGGGAAGAGACCTTCCAAGTTATTTTTCCAGGCTGTGTAGACATTATTGATGCGAGTACGCCATTTTTGGCGGTTTTGTTCGGCTTTCTCAGGAAACCAAGAGAAAATAAGCAGATCAAGCACTAGCTCTATGCTTCTAACAATAGTAAGCAGGAAACCTGTCAACAGTTGATAATGGATGAGATAGTAAGGAGTAAAGAGAATCGCAGAGAACCAGAGCAGATTGTCAAAGACTTCTTTGTCCAGGTTAAAGGAGATACTGACATGGACACGCAGCAGAGTGTACCAGAGGGAGATAACCACCAGAGTACTGACGGCAAACCCAATCAATCCTTCGGTTTTCTGCCATAGCAGTTTGAGAAAGTTTTTAGATGTGGTCCAAATGATGCCTGCGAAGGCAACAGTGATGGTGCCATAGGTGGCGATATTGGTCCAATCAAGTTCGCTGAGATCGCCAAGGGCAGATAGGTCGATCTGCTGTAGCAGATCGAAAAGAGAATCCGGCATGGTTGATTTAAAGAAGGTGTTTTCTTTCGCTGTGGTGGGTGTGCTAGCGCCCCTTTGACTAACAGTTTAGTTTTATACACCGTCATCGTGAGGTGTGGATTGCCCAACTTATGACTGTCAGGGTTTGAGCCTGGAACAAAAATAATACAAATGGAATGAATGGCATTATTTATCAGCAAGATATGTTGATGTCATCGACTTGACGGGCACGTTATTAGGAGCAAGCGATTGATAAATTCCAAACATATTTAAGCTGAAGAGATGCTCCATGGAAGGCCCATACGTCCAAAAGTGGAATTTAATTGATTTTGCTTGCTTAGGGGCTTCTTAGTGTGGTCCAATGCCTTGTAACGATTAATCCTATGCCAACGTACGCTAATAAACTGATAACCACCGGTGTGACCACGGGGCTAAATGCCACTAAGCGGATTGTCTCTATTCGTTGGAGCTTGCCGCTGTGTGTGATCGCGCCTTTAGTCTCTGGCATTCTGTTGACTAGCTGGTTAGCCTATCGCAGTAGTCAAAAAGCGGTGGATGAGTTAGTAGGAAAAATCAGTAAAGAGGTCGCTGCCAATATTGAAAAGCAAGTGGGTAGCTATTTGATCAAGCCAGTGCTGATTTCTGCCGTAATTGAAGCAGAAGTTGCCAATGGAAACTTAAATATTCAAGATACTCGTGAATTAGCTAAATCGCTTTGGAAGCTAACTCAGGCCGAGAATCTGGTTAGTAATCTTTATTATGGTAATGAGGCTGGAGAGTTTGTCTATAGCGAATACCAAAATGGTGAAGGGCGTCTTGACTTTGTAAATAAGGACACAGATTTTCGCCGTATCGCTTATGAAGCAAATAGTGTGATTGACCTATCGCAACAAATTAGGGTGACCGACTATGACCATCGTGTGAGAACCTGGTACAAGGAAGCAGTTTTTAATCAGACACCCGTTTGGAGCCAAGTATATATTGCTAACTCCAGAGAAGCCCTTACCCTGACTCGGGCCACTCCAATCTTTAATCAATCGGGTCAACTGCAAGGAGTTTTTGGTACCGATGTCTATCTTTTTGAACTAAGCGAATTTCTTCAGAACCTATCGGTTAGTCCCAATGGAAAAGCCTTTATTATTGAATCGTCTGGCGATCTGATCGCTACTTCTGTCAGTGAGGAACTGTTTATTGAAGTAGATGGCGAGAAGTTAAGGTTGCCAGCGGCCAACAGTCAAAACCAGCTAGTTCGAGAAACGGTCAAACATCTAATGACTAATGTTGACGATCTTAGTCAGATGAAAGAGCAGTACTCGTTTCAATTTGGCCTAGAAGGTGAGAAACAGTTGGTTCATATTTATCATCTTAAAGATTTTGGGATTGACTGGATTGTCGGTGTGGCTATTCCACAACGTGACTATATGGAAGAAATTTGGGCCACGACTCGTCACACATTGATTATTGGTGTAGGGATCACAATGGTGGCGTCGTTAATGGCATTAGCTGCCGCTCTCCATATTATTCGCCCTATTAATAAGCTTAACCAGGCGGCTGACGAGATTAAACGTAATCGGTTTAATCCTCGCACACTGGCCCATGTCATTTCTCGACCTGATGAGTTTAGTAAACTGGCCAAGCTATTTAACGATATGGCGATTGTTGTTATGAGTCGTCAACAAAGTTTGTCGGAACAGGTGAGGCTGTTAAAGACGGAGATTGACCAGAGTGACGGCGATCGACAAAAGATAGAGTCCTTGTTAAGGCATGCACAGCAAGTTCGGCAAACGTATCGGCGACGTTAGGCTAGCGATGAGAACCCCGGTTTCTGATGGAAATTGCAAAAGACTTAAAGCTATTTCCAAGAAACCGGGATTCTTCGCTAGCCGATTATGACAGTGTTGCCGGTTGACTTGTCAGCAATTACGGCAGTAGTGGCAATACCTGTATGAACAATTCCCAGGGTGCGGAAGGGATCCATAATTGGGTCAATGGCAACAAATAGAACTAATACCGCCTCTAACGGTAGCTGCAGTGGCTCTAGCACAATTCCCAACATTGTTAATGTGAGAATCCCGGTTACACCGGCGGTGGCCATGCCCGCAAAAATAGATCCAATAATCACAATTGTGACGTTGCCCAAGCTAATGGGTTTATCGTAAAGCTGCATGACAAATACAGACCCCAGGGCAAAGTAAATGACTGAACCAAACCGACAAATGGTTATAGACAGCGGCGTTACCAGATTAACTGTTTGACGGCTAAATTTTAGGGCTTCGCTAAGCTGGGTGATGGATGAGGGTAAGCAGGCTAGACTGCTGGATGTGGCCAATGCCAGAATGGTGGGTTCCCGGAGAGCGGCTAAGACTTTGAGAAAAGGCATTTTGGACTGCTGCCAGATCACCAGCGTACTCAACACGTATATGACTAGAAAGATTACCAGGGCAGCGATTACAAAGTTGATCATCGATACCATGACGTCTATACCCTGCTGAGATAGCTGATAGGCCAGTAGGCTAAATAAGCCAATGGGCAAAATCATGGTTAACCAGTTGATTAGTTGGTTAAAGGTGCGATAGATGGCTTCTAAAATGTCAAAACAGGGCTCGGTGACGCGATCGCGAATTAACCCCAGGGAAATGCCAACAATAATTGAAAAAATTAACACCTTTAGGGTTTCACCCTGGCTCAATGCATAAAAAATGTTGTCAGGCACCAAACTGATTAAAAAAGAGGCAATTCCGTTAGAACTTTCCTCAGGCAGTGGTCCGGTTAAGGCCATTTCCAAATCAATGCCAGAATCATTGACCAGAACTCCCAAAGACTCCAGTGTCTTGCTCGATAAATTACGGCCAGGGCCGACAATGGCGGCTAAAATTACCGTTAACCCACTGGCTGCTATCAAACCTAGCGGAAACACCACCAGGATTCGTTTAATGTACTGAGCCGCATTGCTACTACGCATCAGCTTTCCGATACTAGTGGTGATTGCCGCCAACAGTATTGGTAGCACGCACATTTTTAACAGTCCCAAATAAAAGTCTCCCAGAGGAGCTAATAGAGTAGCCATTTCCTTATGGGCTGTCCCCATGTAAATGGCGAAAATAACACTTACTAAAATGGCCCATGGACTGCGTAGCCAGTCGAGGGAGAGAGAGTTGAGCCAGGACTGCTGTTGTTTTGTGGTTGGGTTGATGGTCATGGGGATCGGTATGTAGAAAAGGTACCGGCGGGAGAATGAGGGGGAGGTTGGGAAGGAGGGGGAGGAAGGAAAGAGAAAATCTACTTTCCTGTTAGTGCTTCGCCATATTCATCGAGGACGGTGTCAGCGGTGTAGTCCAGGTTAAAGGTGTCTAGATACTGGTTAACAAAATCCTGGAGATGTTGACTGTCCCAGGGCATGGCCATGGCAATTTGGTCCTGGGTATCGGTTAATGCAATGGTTTGTAGTCTCAGGGCGGCATCGGGATTTTTGAGGACCACTTTTTTGACCTCTAACTCATCCCGGTAAGCGGCTTGAATATTTCCATTTACCACCGCATCAACAATGTCGTCCCAGGTGGGATATTCTTTAATCGTAGCTTCTGGGAATTTTTGTTGAAGAAACCCAACGTAGGAAGATCCCTCAATGACTCCCACGTTGCCGTTAAAATTGCGAATAGCTTCAATCAGCTGGCTGCCTTGATTTTTTTGGGCGGCTAGCTGTAGGCGGTTGGCGAGGAGCCCCTGGCGCATTGTTACGTATGGACGAGAGAATCGCACCCGTCTGGCGCGACTCAGGGTGCGACTAAGTTTAGAGATGGCAATATCGGCCTCTAACTGATACACCTTGTCAACGACTTCGTTAAATGTGTTCGCCGAACGATTAAATTCTAAGTCCACACCTAAGGCATCTGCTAGTCCCTGGGCTATTTTGATATCTAGCCCTTCTAGCTCATTTGTTTCCCCCATAAAGAAGGGGGGATTGTCAGTGCCCAGAAGGGCTACGATTAAAGTGCCTCGATCCAGAATTCGCTGAATGTCAGGAGACATTTCGGCACGGGGAGAAAGCTTGCCATTCTGTTCAGTTAGCTGTCGTTGGGTCTCGGCCCCGGCTATGCCATCGGCTGGTAATGTTCGATCCGCTTGAAATGATTGGATCGCCTCGCGAGTAGGTTCGTCATAAACCCCATTGATATCTGAATCAAAATAGCCCAGTGTCCGCAAGCGAATTTGTATTTGTTTAACGGCTGTGCCCTCACTACCTAATTGTAATGAAGGGCTTGCCAGGGCAGGCGGGCTGAAGAGAGATATCTGTAATCCCCCAATACCCACAATTAGGAGGGTTAAGATAAGGGCGTGCGATAGCCGTTTGAGTGGTGACGAGAGTTTAATCATAGGAAGCTCCTGGTGGATATAGCTGGTGGGGCTGGCATAATTCCGTAGGTAAGATCGAGGGTGAGATTGGCCATGATATCCAGAGGGTCGATCCAGTTAATGGAGAGCTGGCTAAGTTTGGAGAGACCGATGGAAATCTCAGTACATCCGGCGATGATAAGTTCGACACCTTGTTCTGCCAGCCAGCGAGAGACGACGATTAGTTCGATCAGGGCAATGTCTGAAACCCAGGCTCCCGTGGCTTTGATGCCCCAGTCTGGAGAGTAGATAGAATCCATTACCCGTTTTTGCATGGGGGAATCCAGGGGTGGGGAAATGGAGGAGATTCCGTATTCAGCCAGGCTAGTGGTGTAGAGTTGCGATCGCAACGTCCCATCTGTCGCTAATACGCCCACCTGCCGCGTCGTGGGAAAATTCTCGGCTATGTACTTCACCGTGGCATCCATCATATGTAGCCAGGGGATATCCAGCTGATTCTGTACGGTATGGTAAAAACCATGGGCCGTATTACAAGTAACCACTAAGAAGTCAGCTCCCATCGCCGTTAGTTGGTGGGCATTGCTCACCAGGTAAGGCACGCAGTCTGGCCCAGTTCCTAGCAATGTTTTAGTTCTGTCGGGGGTGGACGCAGCGCTAAGAACTACCCAATTGGGATGGTCCTGGTCGCACTGCGCTCCTCGACGTGCGCTATGGCGCAGTAGCCGTTGTTCAAACTCGATATGGGCTAATGGACCTAACCCACCCAAAATGCCCGGAATCTTTAATTGCTGAGGCCTTTTGGGAAGAGAGTTGATCATTACAAACCCATAGGGTTACTAGGAG
>JBCCJR010000009.1:0-36029 GCA_039045805.1 Cyanobacteria bacterium P01_C01_bin.118 | reverse complement strand
TTAAAGCAGCCTTACTCAGGGCACGGACAACGGACGCAAAAGCCATGAAAGCGGTCAAAATGGGTTACAGCATTTATAGATTGTAGAACCTGATTTGCGGAACATGGCGGCTAATCCTCGGTCCGAATTTGATTGGACCCGTTACCTGACGGTCAAGGAGTAAGCGATTGATAAATTCCAAACATATTTAAGCTGAAGAGATGCTCCATGGAAGGCCTATACCGCCAAAAGTGGCGCATCGTCAGTGAAATTACTACATTTAGCTGATGGATCTTAAGACAGAATGGCTGTACTTTAGAACATCTGCTGTTCGCAACAAGCTCCAGTATCAGTTGAGCTATCTGGGGAGTTTGGGACTAAGTTTTACCCAATGGGAACGCTAGCATAGGTCGATGGCTTAGCTGTTTTGTAGACAGCGACTTGGTTTTATAAACACGCTATATGTCGCCATTCAAACGATACAGCTATCTCCTCACGGGAGCTTTTTTAGTCGTTGTGCTGATTTCCCTAAGTTTTTTGGGGCTGCAGTGGCAAGCGGCCTATACCCATGAGCAAGCGGTCATTCAAAATCAATTTTCTGAAAATGCAATTTATTTAGATAGCATCGTTAAGGCCGTTGTTGACCAGCTGCATATTTTACAGGTCAGTGCGGAGGACGGACTGGCAAAACTATCTGATAAACCGACGGAAACGGTCTCACTAAAGGCATTTGATAAGGATGGCAAACCGCGCTATCGCTTAACGTCAGTCCCCAATGCAGACACCCAAATAAATCTTCAAGGGGTAGGTCGTTTAGCCAAACTAAATGATGAACTAAAGCAGGAAGTCCAGATGGCCATCGGTTTGATGCCTGGGTTTCGTAGCGTCAAGGAAAATTTAGAAGAAGTCACTTGGGCTTACTATATCTCTGCGAGAGAATTCTTCAATCTGTATCCCTACGATGAGACTGTTGACTATCAGCACGATATGCTGGAGCTGCAGTTCTTTACCCAGGCGCTCCCACAAAACAATCCCCAACGACAAACGTCCTGGACCGATGCGTATTTAGACCTGGGGGGACAGGGCATGATGGTGACGGCAGATGCTCCGGTTTATGACGAGGGACAGTTTCGTGGCGTCGTAGCTTTAGATATCACGTTACAACGCTTAAACCAGGTTATTCAGAACTTTGATTATCCCGATGGCAAGATCCTGATTACAGACGCCAACCAGCAGCTATTAGCCTTTCCTAACTTAACAACAACCGATGTAGAAAATGTTCAGACCCTGGATGATGTCTTACCCTTCAAACTTCAGGGAGAGATAGGACACGTTCTCAGCGGTTCTGAGCATCCGCTTGAGATTATCGATTCCTTCCTGGTAATGCATCAGGCTATTCAAAATACTCCCTGGCATTTGGTTTTCTATGTACCCCAGCGAGGGATTTATCTCAAAATTTTCACCAATAGTTTGCTGGCATCCTTGATTCCCCTGGCGGGTCTAGGACTGTGTTTATTGGTGACTAATCGGCTGTTTAACTATGGCTTTATTCAACCGGCTGGTCAGTTAATCAATCACATTGAAAAAGAAAAACAATCTCTTGCTCCATCGATTCCTGCTGACTTGCCTGATACTTGGAGCCCCTGGTTTAAGACTATCTCTGAGGCATTCCAAGAAAATCGGAATTTGCTAGAAACCCTGGAAGACCAACTAGATATCCTAAAGACTACTCAGTTGCAACTAGTGCAAAGCGAGAAAATGTCTGCCCTTGGCAACCTGGTGGCGGGGGTGGCCCATGAAATCAATAATCCGGTTGGTTTTGTCAGTGGCAATGTGGTTGAGCTGAGAAGATGCTTAGAAGAGCTAACTGACTATATTCAACTGCTAGAAAAGACTTCTCAACCCTGGAATCAAGAGATTCTAAAGGCTCGCGAAGACCTGGAGATTGATTTTTTATTGGAGGATCTGCCCGCTATACTTGCCTCTATGCAATCTGGCTGCGATCGCATCCAAAATATTAGTAAAAGCCTGCGACTATTTGCCCGTTCGGATGACGAAACCAAATTTAAAGCTAATGTCCATAAAAGCATAGACAGTACCCTGTTAATCCTCAAATACCGTCTTAAAGCCAACGACAAACGTCCCAGCATTCAGGTCATTTGCAACTACGGTGAGCTGCCTGATATTGCCTGTTTTCCAGGGCAGCTCAGTCAGGTCTTTATGAACATTTTGGCCAATGCTGTAGATATGTTTGATGAAATGGCTGATGAAAAATCCTTTGAGGCATTGCAGATAGCTCCACAACAGATCACGATATCGACTCAGCTGAGTGCAGCTCAACAGATAGAAATTCGCATTCGTGATAATGGTAAAGGCATTCCCAAAAATATATGTGACAAGATTTTTGATCGAAAATTTACCACAAAGACTGTGGGCAAAGGCACCGGCTTAGGGCTGGCAATTTCTCACCAGGTGATAACAGAAAAACACCATGGCTGTTTAGAGGTTTACTCCGAGCCAGGTCAGGGGACTGAGTTTTTGATCTTGTTGCCAGTTGAGTCTGCCTCCGAACAACAAGGTGAGCAAGGTGAGCCGTTTGTTATCAGTTCTAGCCAGTAGATGACAGACTCACCCACTGGCCAAAACTCAAACCTCTACCGAGCCATTACCCGCACTTTGACAGGATTACCCGCATTGCCATCAATCGCCACCAGACGACCGTTTGCATCCAGGTGTCGAACAATTTTGTAAATGTCCTCCACCGCATCAGGGCGACCTATCTTATCAGCAACCTCGGTCAGGGTAAGTGATCCACCGGTTTTGCCAAGCACATCCACCACCATATTTTGCAAATTGAGAATGCTAGCGGCAGCTTTTTTCCCGGCTTCCACACCGGGTTGATGATAGGCATTGATATTGACCACGGCTGCATACAAACTCACGGCCCGTTCATAAAGGGCAATTAAAGAGCCTACAATCCTGGGGGTTACTTCAGGGATGGTAATAGTGATCGACTGGCGATTATTTTCAAATAGGGCTTTGCGAGTTCCCAACAAAAAGCCGGAGAGATAGTCGCCAGATGTAACCCCTGGATCAATCTCTGTAGAACTACCTTCACGATCCTTCAATACCTCAATCAGGGTGACAAAAAAGTTATTCACACCCTCTCGTAGCTGCTGCACGTAGGCGTGCTGGTCGGTCGATCCCTTATTGCCATACACGGCAATTCCCTGAAACACCTTATTGCCATCCAGGTCGGTTTCTTTACCCAGAGACTCCATAATTAGCTGTTGTAAATAGCGGCTAAACAACAGCAGACTGTCCTTGTAGGGCAAAATCACCATGTCTTTTTCCCCTTTACCGTTACCGGCGTGATACCAGGCCAGAGCTAGCAATGCTGCCGGGTTGTTTTTGAGGTCAGGCACCCGCGTAGCGGCATCCATCTGTTTAGCTCCCGCTAGAATGGCACGAATGTCAATGCCCTGCAGTGCAGCAGGCAATAGGCCCACGGAGGATAGTTCGGAGGTGCGTCCGCCCACCCAGTCCTGCATTGGGAAGGTGGCCAGCCAGTTATCGGCTTTGGCCACTTTATCCAGTTTGCTCCCCCGTCCGGTGGTGGCAATCGCATACTTAGAAAAGTCCAGGCCATGCTTTTCATAGGCCGCTTTCACTTCCAACATGCCGTTGCGGGTTTCTGGCGTTCCCCCTGACTTAGAAATCACCAATACCAGGGTGGTTTTTAAGCGGTCCCCTAATTTAGCCAGGGTTTTGTCCACACCAGCGGGATCGGTATTATCAATAAAACTAATGTTTATCGGTGGGTTGACTGGGCCAATGGCTTCAGCAACAAATTCTGGCCCCAGGGCCGAGCCACCGATACCGATGGACAGAATATCGGTAAAACGATCTTCCCCCGGTGGGGTGATGGTGGCGGTATGAATTTGCTGAGTAAAATTTTCTATATCGCGCAGGGTATTGACAATTTCGCTACGTAATTCATCGTTGGGAGCAAGATCGGGATCCCGTAGCCAGTAATGGCCCACCATACGATTTTCATCGGGGTTTGCGATCGCACCCCCCTCCAATGCCTCGACTGACGCAAACGCCTTTGCAAATCGAGGCGTCATATCAGCTACAAAGGCATCATCGAACGTTATCCGACTGACATCCAAA
Source organism: Cyanobacteria bacterium P01_C01_bin.118 (assembly GCA_039045805.1). Lineage (GTDB taxonomy): Bacteria > Cyanobacteriota > Cyanobacteriia > Phormidesmidales > Phormidesmidaceae > Leptothoe. Next base: position 31,877 of record JBCCJR010000009.1, on the reverse strand, counting down.
TAGAGCCCAAGCTCCTCGTTGTAATAAAGCCAGTCTTGATATCGTTGCCACAACGCAGTCGCATCCATAGTTACCTCTCTAGGGCTGCTAATTTTTTGTCACTAAACTATATTCACATTCAGCGTCAACGATTTTCGTATTAGAAAACTCAGAGTTTGTCGCTTGAATGTGTTTGGCTCATTCTCATGCCGTCGCTTCAATCAATGGTGTGAGGCGATGGATATTAATGTTATGCACCGACTGTCAGTGTAGTGACCATTCCTCCCCAGAGCCTCAAAATTCTCGAAGGATTTCACGATTCGTTTTTGAAACGGTTAACCTGTTGACAATTCAGTTTACTCTTGACCCACATTTATTTAGTAAAATTGTAGTGACGGTCACACCTTTAGCCGTTGCCTTAATCACCGTCTCCCATTGCAGGGCCCCATTGCTTATATATGGATTTAGTTACCCTTCAAGGACTGCTCGACAATATTTCCTTTGCCGTCCTCTTTATTACCATGCTCCTTTATTGGAGCAGCCTTGCCTTTGACAGGGCTAACTGGCTTAAGGTCCTGGGCACTACTGGTATGGCCGTTGCCAATCTCTGCATAGCTGCCTTATTGGTAGCTCGTTGGATTGAGGGCGGCTACTTTCCCCTTAGCAACCTCTACGAATCTCTCTTTTTTATTGCCTGGGGGATTACGGCTATCCACTTTGTAGCGGAACGCATGAGCAATAGTCTTTGGGTAGGAGCCATGACGGCCCCGGCTGCCATGGGGATCACCGCATTTGCTACCCTTACACTGCCTGGCAATATGCAGGTATCCGAACCACTGGTACCGGCCCTCAAGTCCAACTGGTTAATGATGCACGTCAGCGTTATGCTGCTGAGCTATTCGGCATTGATGGTGGGGGCTCTGGTCGCTATCGCGTTTTTGGTGATCACCCGGGGGCAGGCTGTTGAGCTTAAAGGTAGTTCGGTGGGCACAGGGGGATTTCGCGATCGCAAATACACCCTCAAACGCTCTGTCGGAGAAACATCTGAACCTGTCTTATCCAGTGCAAGTGGCGGCACAGCTGTATTGGAAAAACCGACCAAAGCCGCTCTATCAATGCAGCGGCTTACATTAGCCGACACCCTGGACAACATTAGTTATCGCATTATTGGCCTCGGTTTCCCCCTGCTCACCATTGGTATTATTTCTGGCGGTGTCTGGGCCAATGAAGCCTGGGGTTCCTACTGGAGTTGGGATCCTAAAGAAACCTGGGCCCTAATCACCTGGCTTGTATTTGCCGCTTACCTTCATTCCCGTATTACTAAAGGTTGGCAGGGGCGCAAACCTGCATTTATCGCAGCCTCTGGCTTTGTGGTCGTTTGGGTCTGCTATCTTGGCGTGAATTTATTGGGTAAGGGATTACATAGCTACGGCTGGTTCTTTTGAATTCATCCGATAAGTTTTGGGCTTTTGGGATTGGTGGGCCGTGCCCACCCTACACAACCCTTGCAAACAATTCATTAAACGTTTGCTCCCGGGCCTCTGCACTGGTCACAATTTCTACGATCTTATTCTCTGCAGCAGGCTCGCTCAACGCTGCAATGCATACTTCGGCTACCTTCTGCCGGGCGATCCCTCCCTCAAACAAGGTATCCGCCCCAGACATCACAACTGGTTCACCACTATCCTCACTACGTAGACCGCCGGGGCGCACAATCGTGTAGGTCAGACCGCTCTTTACGATATAGTCCTCTGCCTGTTTTTTCCAAAACAAGACCAACCAAAATAAGTTCAACGGATGGAAAAATTTAGACACACATAGCGACGACACAATCACAAATCGCTTTATGCCGACTGTCTTAGCCGTATCTACTAGATTTTTGGTGCCTACAAAATCGACCTGGTAGGGACCCGTCACATCAAAACTAGGAGCCGCTCCCGTGGCACAAATGACTGCATCACATCCTGTCATAGCGGTCTTTAAGGTATCCGGTTTTAACACATCGCCTGTAACCACTTCGACAGCATCTGTAAATTCTGCCTTTGATTGCTCCCGCACCATGGCCCTAGTCGATAGTTTGGAACTAGCTAGCTGGGTGGTCACCCAATGACCTGTCTTACCTGTTGCCCCGATAACCAATACTTTCATTAGCTTGCGTGATAACTAACCTTGTTAATTCAATCAAAATACCAAACTGTAACCTTGGCTGCATTGCAGTGATAGCGGCTCTGATACTAATGGCAAAGAGGTAATCCAGCATCTGCCCCAAACTCATCTCAAACTCACACTAGGCTGTCCGTATCTTTGAAAATCGTTAAGTAGGCCCAAAAAAAACCTTGCCCTCTAAAAAATCGATTAAGCTTAATAAGTTAAAACCAAACTTAAACGAAATCAATCTAGTGATTAGGCATTGTAGTGGTTGTTCGTTAGGTCATATCCGTAGTTTGACGATGGTGACTTCTTTTTTTTACTCAGTACTTTGGGAACTATAACGATGAACCCGCTGGATTAATCAAAGCTAGCTCAATTATTATGGAGATAGCGCCCAGCTATTATTCAGTTGTTAACCGTATTCCCTGCGTCTGATTCTGTAGGTTATCTTTGAAAACTTCTTAGCCATATGGACGTGTCCTCTACACAGTATTTTCAGTCAGGAATTTCTAATTCTCCACAGTTGTCTACTAATTCTGGGCAGTCCGTAAACGGTGAGGAAAATCCTCAATCGCCTGAAACGATCGTTTTTGAAGGCTATTACGTTGGCAACATGGAAATGTTTGCTGATGTTGATACTGTGGCCAGCTATTTAGACTCCCATAATGGCTGGTTTACTCGCTGTGCCCAACCGATGGATGTAGAGCCCATTGGACACAACGGCTACGCTATCTCCTTAGGCCGCTTTGGTAGTCTTAACTTTCAGATTCAACCCAAGATTGGTCTGCACCTTCTGCCTCAAAACCATGGCGTTTATCGAATAGAAACTATTCCGGTACCAGGGCATCAGCCAGAGGGCTACGATGTGGACTTCAAGGCAGCCATGTCTCTAGCTGAGAAACAGCAACATAAGGTGTCTGCAGCTACCCATGTGGAGTGGGAGCTAAATCTACAGACAAAAGTTCAAATGCCAAAATTTATCCAGGCATTGCCACAGTCTTTGGTGAAAGCCTCAGGGGATAAGCTACTCAATCAGATCGTACGGCAAATTTCAAAACGCCTTACCCGCAAAGTGCAAGAGGACTTTCATACGATGATGAACTTGCCCCTTCCCGGTCGCAAAGGTCAGCCTTAATCAGCCTGCTCTCTCAGTTTGGCAATCGGGGCTAGATAGTCTGCGGCTGGTTCTTTTGCTAGTTCGCATGCTTTTTGATCAACGGTCAGCAGGTCACTGCCCCAGACGACATGGCCCACATCATAGCCATAGCCCACATCTGGCCGCCAGTCCTTACTAACAAATTTCTGAGTGCAGTCAGCTACGCCGCCATCAAACAGGTGGCCAATCGAAAAATAAACATCCTGCAAAATTTTCGGTACCGAGGGGCGATGTAACTGTCCCCTGGAATGTTCGCTGCGAGCCTTGTATTTTCCCCTTGGAAACAAGCCATAGAGATTTTTTAGGCTAGCCGATACCAGGGAACGTTCCTTGAGACTGGTGAGCTTAAAGGCGCTGACGGAAATGCGACAGTCCACCTCCTGTAAGAGCTTGGGGGCCCACATCTCTGAGTACCTCACAGGCTGAGGAGAGTGATTTGGGTAGGCAATGCAGGGCAGTGTGTCAGCATCTAAGACGGCCATACCGTCGTCCAAAATGTCATATAGACCGTTTTTGCCTGCAATCTCCGCCAGGGACAACTTAGAGCATACGCCCTCTACCACTAGAATTTCTGCCTGGGAGCTAACCTGACGCAAACCTTGCAGTACCCGAGATAAAACTGACATGCCTACGGTTACTGGCGGACCTTTGGGATACCCCAGGTTGGGTTTGACTAAAATTCTCGTTGCCCCTTGGGCCGCTACTGGCGGAGTATAGATAAAGTCTGCCACTTTAGCAGTGTGGGCGACTTTATCTGTCTGAGTAGTCTGAACAACCATGACCTTTACGGTAGTAACCCGCGGTTTTAAGCAGGAATTTGAACGATGGACCGACGCACTGGAAACTGCCAATGGGCTAAGACCCCAGCTCAAAAGCTGGTTTGTGGACATCCGCATCTTTGATGGCAAAGATCTAGTGTGGATGTACAGTAAGCTGCGCGCCCATCCAGAGTACATTGGTCCCGGTACCTATGATCGACTGGCCCGATTGTTTATGGCTGAAGGTCAGGTACAAGCCTCTAGCCGTCAACCCTGGACCATTCGCGGTCATCAGTTTAACTGGGGTGAGCGGACTTATCTTATGGGGGTGATCAATGTTACTCCTGATAGTTTTAGTGATGGCGGTCAGTTTAATTCGGTCGCAACAGCCCTGGCTCAGGCGCAGACATTGGTTGAGGCAAACATCGATATCTTGGATATTGGGGGGCAATCCACTCGCCCAGGGGCTGAGCAGATTTCTTTGGGAGAAGAGTTAAATCGCGTAATTCCAATCATTGAGGCTATTCGTCAGAATGAAGTTCTTAGTCAAGCCGTGATTTCGGTAGATACTACCCGAGCTACAGTTGCTCGGGCGGCGGTTGAAGCAGGCGCAGACATTATCAACGATATTTCAGGGGCCACTTACGAGCCGGATATTCTCAGGGTAGCTGCAGAAAAAGACGTGCCTATTATCCTGATGCATCTCCGAGGCACACCGGAAACGATGCAGCAGATGACTGATTATGAAGACTTGATGGGTGAGATTACTGAATTTTTGCGTAAACAAATTGAGCAAGCCATGGCGGTGGGGATACCAATTCAAAATATCTGCATTGATCCAGGCATAGGGTTTGCTAAAACCTTTCCCCAAAATCTAGAAATTTTGCGGCAACTGTCGGCCTTTTCAGACCTGAATTGTCCAGTCTTGGTGGGGGCATCACGCAAAAGCTTTATTGGTTGGATTTTAGATCAGCCTGATCCTCAGCAGCGTGAATGGGGCACCGCTGCCGCTTGTACTGCTGCGATCGCAGGTGGGGCCGATATCTTACGGATACATAGCACTGCCATGGTGGATGTGGCCCGTGTGGCCGATGCCATCTGGCGACCGTCTGAGGACTAGGCTGTAGTACAAGAATCGTTAATATTCCCTGTAAATGGTGAGTAATCGGGCATTCTAATTAAAGGATGTTGATATCAAACTACTAAAAGTGACCGGAAATTTGCGTAAATCTCGGTAGGGAATAGGTTGTAAAGACCTATCCACCCGGCTCACGGCTTAATGGCTGACCGTTAAAACAGTGTTGATAACAGGCAGCATTCTTGGTTGGACTATGTCTAGCATAAACTTGTTGAGGTCAGTCGCTTTTGAGAGCCTTATGTGATCGGACAACTGTGCAACTATCTGGTGAAAAGAGGAGATCTATGCAATCAAAACTGACAACGCTCATGGTGTTAAGCACTCTGATTAATTTGGGTGCAGGCGTCTCTGCCGATGCCAGTAGCTTTCAGGCTCTTTCTCCACAGCCGCCAGTTATTGCTGCCGCTATTGATTCACCTTCTACTACTATGGCGGCGTCTATTGACGTGACAGAGTCACCGTCAACGGTCTTGCCTGTGCCCACGCTTCCTGAAGAAATTGGAGGAGTGCGCCCATCGCCAAAATTGGTTGGTCAGGTGCCTGCCACCCCCCCTCCGGCCGATAGTTTGCCAGAACCATTGCCAGAACCAGAACCCACACCGGATCCGGTGTTACCAGAAACAGCGCCTCCATCGGATCCTGTTGACCCTGTTCCGGAAGCTGGTCCCACAGTGAATGTCCAAGGGTTTGAAGTATCGGGTAGTACAGTATTTGATGAGTCAGATTTTGAGCCGGTGCTAGCTCCCTTTGTGGGACAATCCCTGGGAATTGAACAGCTACGTCAAGCTGCGGATTCTATTACTCAGCTTTATCTTAATGAGGGATATATTACCTCCCGAGCCGTTTTACCAAACCAGCCCATTACGGATGGCGTGGTCAAATTGCAAATTATTGAAGGTCGGCTGGAAGAAATTCGGATTGAGGATACCGATCGGTTGGCTGACTATGTGCGATCTCGTATTAATCTAGGGGCCAACCCTCCTCTCAATCAGTTTGACCTTGAAGATCAGCTTAGATTGCTACGGGCGGATCCCTTAATTGACAATATTGAAGCTAGCTTACGGGCAGGCACCGGATTAGGTCAAAGCATTTTGGTTGTCCGTATCGCCGAAGCAGACCCCCTAGAAGCCCATCTCACCTTAGACACCGACTCGCCCGTTAGCGTTGGTGTGGTTCGCACTGGCGCAAATTTTACCTACCGTAATCCTTTGGGGATTGGCGATCAGCTGCGGGCAGCAGCTTACCGGGCAACGACTGGCGGGTCTCATCTCTATGAGCTCAGCTATAGCGCTCCAGTCAATGCGATGAACGGTACCGTATCAGCCCGATTTCTACCCAGCGAATTTGAAATTATCTCCCCCCAAGACTTGGCTTCTTTAGATATTGAAGGGGATGCTCAAGTTTACGAATTAACCTATCGTCAGCCTCTAGTACGAAACCCCAGGGAGGAGTTTGCCCTTTCCCTGGGGTTTCGTCATCGAGATGGTGAAACTCGAATTGCTTCAACAGACTTTTCCAGCAACAGCGCCACTGTGCTCCAATTTGGTCAGGATTATCTGCGGCGAGATATTCAAGGAGCCTGGGCATTAAGATCTCAGATTAGTCTGGGGGTAGACTGGCTTGATGCTACCAATGCACCATCGCCTCAACCCGACAGTCAGTTTGTCAGCTGGCTAGGCCAGGTGCAGCGGGCCCAAATCCTCAACCAGGATCATTTGCTAATTCTGCAAGGAGATTTACAACTCGCCAGTGATACGCTATTGGGTTCAGAACAGTTTGTGACGGGGGGGCGTCAATCGGTCCGAGGCTATAGTCAAAACGCTCGTTTTGGTGACAACGGTATTCGACTCTCCATCGAAGATCGGATTACTGTTCAACGTAATGAGTCGGGGGCTCCCATTATGTTGTTGAGTCCGTTTGTGGATATGGCTGCCGTATGGAATACAAAATCAGGAACTACGGTTAATGACGATCGTTTTTTGTTGGGTACCGGTGTGGGCTTTACATACAGACCCGTTGAAGGATTAGATTTACGACTAGATGTGGGGGTACCGCTAATAGATATCGACGATAGTGCTCCTCAGGATGTGTTTATCTATCTAGATTTTGACCTTGAACTGTAGTGGTCTATTTTCCAGGGTTAACAGCTCTTTCTCAAAGATGATAGAGTTTTGGCCTAAATTTTTATGGCGGTCTGAGGAGGGGATCGAAATCCTCTCCCTTCAGACAAAGTGGAATCTTGCTGACATGATTCCATCAATAGGTTTTCAAAGTCCGCTGCTTTGATGGCTGGACTAAAGAGATATCCCTGCATACTTTGACACTTTAATTGTTTGAGTATCGAGAGTTCTCTCGCAGTTTCTACGCCGTTGGCAATGGTAGAAATATTCAGTCCCCGAGCCATTTCCATGATGGCTCTAACAATTACCTGATTGCTTCGATTTTGATGGAGCGCGCGTACAAAACACTTATCTAATTTGAGAATATTGACAGGTAAATACTGCAGGTGACTAAGAGAACCAGAACTAAAGTCATCAATAGCTGTACTAAATCCTCTTTCCTGGAGTTCAGTCAGTAAAAATTTAGCTCGACCCAAGTTGTCTATTATGAGATGCTCGGGAAATTCCAAATCAATCATAATTGGGTTGACACCAGTCGTCTCTACCATCGATATGAGTCGTTCAATAAAATAACGACTACGAAACTGATGAGCCGATAGATTAACTGCCATACTAATGCCTGAGCGTTGCAGTTTTGCCCATTGAGCAAGTTGTTGCAGCGCGGTTTCTAAGATCCATTCTCCCAGGGGGATCATCAAGCCATTCTCCTCCGCCACTGGAATAAACTGAATGGGTAGTTTTGGAGATTCTCCTGGTATATTCCACCGCACCAGTGCTTCGGCTCCAATAATTTGACCACTGGTTAAGTCTACCTGGGGCTGAAAATAAAGCTGTAATTCATCCTGTTGGATAGCCTGTCGTAATTTTTCTGCTAATGAGGGTTGGTTGATCGCGGATAATGAATCTGATTTAGGCATCGCCAGGCTTTCAAGCGTAGTTACCTGAGGATAGGGAATAGCTTTAATGTCAATGATTGGAATCAGTCGATGATTATTGATGATTAACGGCTGCTGTAGGCTGTTCTGGAGTGTTTCCACAGCTGTTTTACAGTTTGCCTCAGCCATGGGTTCTGGGGCATGTAAAAAGGCGACGAATTGATCTTTGCCTAAATAAGTTAAGGTGACTTCGACATTGAGCTGATGCCATTGTTCTTGCCATTGACAAAGTTGTTGCCTGATGGATTGAAGTACTAGCTGCCCTAGAATATGGCCGTATCCTGCATACAAATCGCCGTAGTTTTGTAATTGGATGATCCACAGACTGAACCAGGGCGCTTGTTGTATGTGATCAAATTGCTCTTTTAGTTTTTGCCAGGAGGCTGAGGTTGATAGCTGTGAGGGAACCGGTTTATTAGTGGCAGGGGCAAAATGTTGAGCCAGCTGTGCCCGCTTATCTAGCTGTGTCTGTATCGCTCGTAATAGCCCTGATAAGTCAATAGGTTTGTTCAGATAGTCGTCGGCCCCTTGTTCCATGCTGGGGCGAAAGGTATTAGAGTTCTCCTGTCCAGTCAGAATAATGACTGGAATGGTGGTAGTGGTTGGGTGCGATCGCAGGTTTTTCAGTACTTTATATCCGCTGATATCCGGTAGCCTAATGTCACAGACAATCAGCTGTGGCTGCTGCTGCTGAGCCAGTTGAATACCTGCCTGTCCGGTGGAGGCGCTTAGTGTCGTAAATCCATGAAGGCGCAGTCCTTCACAAAACACTGCAGCTAAATCGGCATCATCATCAATTACCAAAATGGTTGTTTGGGCAATAGGTGTTTTAGACATCAGCATAGTAGGTCTAAGTCCTCTGGTATAGGCGTACCGGCGCTATCGTCATCGATAGAATGCCCAGCTCTACCCTTGGGGGTCTTAGGCCTATAGATTGGACCTTGGGACCAAAGTTATGGCTATGTCAGTAAATACACTGTGTTTTTTTGCGATTGCTTAGCCATAGATGATACAAATATCTCATCACCAATCCTTGTAAAACCAAAAACATCACAAACTCCTATGAGCCTGTTAGTCACATGCACAGAGCTTGCAGCCCATCTTAAAGAATCTGTAAAGACTTTGAAAACCTTGAAACATGGGAGGGGAAGCAAAAATCTTTTTTGTAAAGATCTAATATGAGAATGGGAAAATTTTTGAATGGAGATTAATCTCTACAGCAACTTTTATGCTCAAATGAGCACTTATCCCTCAGATTATTAGCGGTATTGGTATGTAGTAGTTCGGGCGTCCATATTTAAGCCAGAGCACCGACCTTACAGTCAACTATTTATTCTGTTTACTATCTCTAATTTCTTACAATAATTTGTTAGTTACCTTTTTATGGACTTACAACACCTGCGTTTACTCCTTGTTCAAGCGACTGAGCCCTATCGAGACGGCATGCAGCAAGGAACTTTAAATGCTGAGCAACTAGTTATGCTAGAGGGGTTAACCACCTGGGGGTTTCAACTACAAGAAGTAGGGGTGTTAGGCTGCGCTACAGATAGTACTTACGATGAAATTTTACATACGGGTGTGCGTGTGATTGGTAGTGGACTGCCACCCACAAATGATCCTATTTTCAAGCGCCTGGCAGATTTCTGCCCCACCCATCTTGTTATTGATGTCCCTGATCCTGCCCTGTTTCGTTGGGCCATTCGTCAGCAGGTTCGCTGTATAGGCCTATTTCGAGACACGTCAATGCAGCCAGGTCTCAGACAGAAGTGGGATAATTATCAACTATCCAAAGTACTGAATCACAATTGTGTGGATTGGGTTGGTGGATTTGGCTTGGATAAATGTACCGCATTGGCGCAAATGGGCGTTCTCCACGACAAGATTATTCCTTGGAACTGGCCACCCTCCAATCGAGCCGAGCTATTTGAACCCAAACAGTTAGAAACACGCCCTGAGCCCCTACAGCTGATCTACACAGGTCCCCTTTTAGCCACTAGAGGCATTGGTGATTTACTTATTGCCATGGCCCAGCTCAAGGGACAAGGATGGAACGTGCAACTCAAGTTAGTAGGACAGGGCGATATTAACCGATTTGAAACCCAAGCAAAACGTCTATTACTGGCGGACAACGTCGAGATCATCCAACATATCCCAGACCATAATCTAGTGCATTTGATCCGGCAGGCTGATATTTTCGTACTCCCCAGCCGCCATGAATCTCCAGAAAACTCGAACACAATCCTCAACAACTGCTTACAGGCCCATACCCCAATTGTCGCTTCTGATCATCCAATGTTTTCTGGGAGCCTGAGTCATGGCATCAACGCCATGATCTTTCCAGCAGGTAATGCCCGAGCGTTAGCGCAAAGCATTAACTATCTTCTCACTCATCCAGATATTTACACAAAACTCTCTGCAGCCACCCAATCTGCCTGGCAATCGCTACAGCTACCAGTGCACTGGATATCCTTATTAGAGAACTGGTTTCAAGACACAAATGCTGGTCGTAACTGGCTCAGGCAGCATAGTCTGGTTGCTTCTATCTATCAGCGGCAGCAGCAGTTCGAATTACTCAGTTAAGACAAAAACTAACAACGAATTGTTAGTTTTCTAAATTGCTACCAGACTAAAAAACGACATTGCCAGCTCTCTATGGTTTTGCCATTCATCAGCGATGAGGCTGGATTGACCAGACACTTTCCATGAACTAATTATGCATTTCACACAAAGCCTAGCCAGTTTTACATAGTTTTTCGTAGAACTAAACCGTAAATTCACGAAACCTTGTTGAAATGAAATCCTTAGAATAAATAACTGGAACGGTAGCGGGCATGCTGTAAATGTAAATGCGGATGTGGGAGGGTTGCAGACTCTGCGGCCTGATGCCTGAGGATATCTATCCAAACCAGCGCATATCAAAAAATGAAACTTATTAATCCCCCAAACGTCCTGTAGTTGAGCTATACAAAGCCAGACTGCTATTTTCATTTGCCAGTATTTAATTAAAGACGCTCATGAAAACTGTCCAACCTGTACGTGCCCATCTGCACTCAGTTGCTCCCCCCATCAAAAAGAATTTGTTTTCCTTGAATGGACGTCTATCTAACGCTGGAATGATTATTAAGGCAGCCTATACCCTTTTGTTAGGTAGTGTTTCTGCTGGCTTGGTAGGCACATCTGCCCTAGCTCAGCTGCCGCCGTTAGAGTCTCCCAGCACTACTGTCCCACCGGAAAACATCCCCGTTCCTGTCACCTCCGGCCCTTCGACTGTGGCTTTAGAGAGTTATATTCTGGGTCCTGGTGATCAAATCAGAGTTGATGTATTGGTTGACTTCATTATCTTTGAAGATCCTATCGATCAGATCGTATTACTAGATGGGTCCCTAACTCTCCCCTGGATTGGAAAAGTCGATGTTGCTGGACTAAATCCAATTCAGGCCGAAGCAAAAGTTGTCGACGCTTATAGCCTCTATATCCGCAAACCACGCATTACATTTCAGCTGTTGCAGCCGCGTCCCCTCAGGGTGGGTATTGCCGGACAGATCAAACGACCTGGTGGATATACGTTACAGGTTAACTCAGAAGCTGGGGAGGGATCTGAAGACAGTGAAGGCCGTACTCGTTTCTGGCCCACATTAAGCCAGGCTATTAGTCAGGCAGGCGGCATTACCCGTTCTGCGGATGTTCGTTCTGTTGAGATTACCCGAGAAGGGTTGTTTGAGCCCATTAAAGTCAATCTCTGGGATCTTGTAGAAACTGGAGACCTGCGTCAAGACGTGCTTTTACGCGATGGAGACCGAATTATTGTTCCCACCGCAGAATCAATTGATAGTTCGGAAGTTATTACCTTAGCGAATACCACCTTTGCTCCTACGTCTATCAAGATCAATGTTATTGGGGAGGTCAAGGCTCCTGGTAGCATTTCAGTGCCTCCCAATACTCCTCTGAATCAAGCTGTTTTAACGGCTGGTGGGTTTAATTCGCGTGCTCGAACAGGGCGAGTTGAGTTGATCCGTCTAAATCCCAATGGAAATGTCACCCAGCGCTCAGTGGATATCGATCTTGCTGAAGCGGTCAATGAAGAACAAAATCCAGTCCTTCAGGAGGGCGACACTATTATTGTTGGACGTTCAGCGTTAGCTGCAACTTCAGATACTGCCGGTCTAATTTTTTCCCCTCTGACAAGTTTACTCCTTGGGATTTTTGGTGTTAATAACTAATTTTTAACTTATTTCAGTGCGCTTTAGAGCATTAACTCAGTATTACTTCTTCTATTGGTACTTTTGACGGCAGCCTGACTCACTATGAACTTTATTCGTAACGTTATTGACCTTAACCTTAAGTACTTGTTCGAGGCGACTCGCCGAGGCATGGTACCGGCAACAACGGCATTTCTGCTGGTGGTTTTGGGTGCTGGTGTAGTGGCTAAGCTGTTAAAACCGACCTATTTAGCTGAGTCAAAGCTTCTGTTCAAATTAGACCGTGCAGCGTCATTGACTGGTTTAGAAAATGGTGAAGCAGGTCCTCTAAGTACCTTGTCCTTTGCTCAGAGTCCCCTTAATTCTGAGATTGAGATTATTACCTCTAAACCCCTGGTAAAAAGAATTATTGATACGCTTCAACTTAAGGACGATGACGGAAAAGAGCTGAAGATCGAAGACTTCTTAGAAAACTTGAATGTTCAAGTTATCTACTCTACAGATGTTCTATCGTTCCAATACCTGGACGAAAATCCTGTTAAGGCAGCTGATATCCTGAACACCATGATGGAGCTGTATAGAACAGAAAAGCTCAAAAGCACACAGGTGGATACCGCCAGTGCAGGCGCATTTTTGGACCAGCAGTTGCCGATTACGGCTGAAAAAGTAAGGGCTGCTGAATATGAACTCCGTATCTTTCGAGAAACTTACAACGTAGTTGACTTAGCTAAGGAAACCGACTCTGCAGTTTCATTTCTAGATACTCTTCGGAGAGAACAATCAGATTTAGAAATTACCTTAGAAGAAAGAGCAATGATTGCAGAGACTCTGGGTACTGAGCTGCAGCTCAGTGTGACAGATGCCATCAAAGTAAATAGTCTTAGTCAGTCAAAACGTATTCAGGATATTTTGACTGACCTCAACAAAGTCCGTCTTGATATTGCGGCTATGAGTGCAGGCTTTACGGAAGAAAGCCCTTTAATTCAAGATCTTCGAAGCAAAGAAACTACGTTAACGACGTTACTTGAGGAAAGTGTTCAAGATATTGCTGGCACTGGAGTTCGTCAGGGTTTACTGGAACTGGGAGCCTCTCGCATAAAGCTAATTGACCAATATGTAGATAACGATATTAAAATCAAGAGTCTCACTCAGCGACTGAGTGCAGTTGAGTCTAATATTGCGCGATACCAGGAGCGCATCAATGTTTTCCCAGAATTAGAGCAACGACAGCGTGATTTAGAACGTAAGCTATCTGCAGCGCAACAAACCTATCAGGAGCTACTTAATAAGCGGCAAGAGCTACAGGTTAAGGAAAATCAAATTACCAACTTTATCCAGGTGATTGAACCTGCAGTTCCACCTGAAAAACCCTCTTCTCAGGTGGCTATTAAGATTATGGCTATGGGTATTATTGCAGGCTTTGTACTGGCAATTTCTATTATCGTTGCCATCGATTTCTTTATTGTGGATGTCAAGGGGACTAACAAAATTTATGACCCTGACACCTATAATCTGCCTTCGGAGCTTTAAGGCTCAAGCTGGAATCGTGGGTGTTTATGACTCTTTAGATATCCTTCTGGTCAAGGTTACTTATTCATACTGATATCAAAACCACGGTTCTATGGTGATTCAAAATGTTCCAATCCACGAGTTAGAGCTTGATGGCCCTTCAAAGTTATCAAAGCGAAGAGCTCTGATTAATAAGTGGTTCAATAGGTTTGAATATGCCTTTGCTTTTATATCACTACTGGTTTATTCAGACGCTATTTTAGTTGGCATTATTACCCAAGGAGCGAGTGAGGGAGACAATGAACACCTCTTTATGACGGCAAACTACACGCCGATTAAGCTGCTCTATTTTCTCAACTATTTTTTGACGATTGTTTTACTTGCTTGTCGGTATAAGCGAACTCTTTATGCCTTGCAAAGTAACCCTATATTCGTTCTTATTTCAATCTATATCCCTTTGACCGTTTTTTGGTCTTACAGCCAAGGTGCAACATTTATGGCTGGTCTGGCCTTAACCTTCTGCACGTTATTTGGAGTATACTTGGCCACTCGCTTTAGTTTAAAGCAACAGGTATTTATGTTGGGATACCTGATGCTTACCTTCACGTTTTTAAGCTTTGTTTGGGGGGTGATTTTACCAAAATATGGTGTGATGGGAGGCGTACACCTCGGGGCCTGGCGTGGTGTTTTTGTGCATAAAAACCATGCTGGAAGAATGATGGTGTTAGCCATCCCTATCCAGTTTATGCTCTTCCACTATGTAAAACACAGGTATCAAAAGTGGATGTACCTGGTGGGGATGGGGTTATCGTTCTTGCTGATTATTCAGACGACGTCCGGTGGTGCGTTAATTAACTGTATGTTTATGATGACTATTGTGGTCATTACGCGAGTATTTGAAGCAGAGCCCCGTAAGCTTTTGCTATCGGTTATTTTTCTAGCTGCTGCTGGTGCGTTTATTACTATGGCCTATAACCCTCTCATGACGTTTGGGTTGAGGCTAATTGGTAAAGACCCCACACTGACCGGGCGTACAGATATTTGGGAATATATTATTGACCAAATTGCCAGACATCCTTTCCGTGGCTATGGATTAAATGCATTTTGGGGAGGAACCGACAGTGCGGCAAGATATGTTATCGAACGGGCTGGCTGGGAAGTGCCGGACTCGCACCATGGTTTTTTAGATATGACACTGCAGATTGGAATCATCGGCAGCACTATGGTATGTCTAGCTCTTTGGCAGACGGTGCTCAGGGGAATTGCCCGCATTCGTCTCTATAAATCTTGGCTGAGCAGCTGGCTGATGGTCTATGCCCTATATATGGTTGTGGTAAATCTCTCAGAGACATCACTGTTGATTACCAACAATATATTTTGGATATTGACGGCAACAACCAGTTTTACCGCGTCCGTTGAGGCAAAATATCTGATTGATATTAATCGGTTTGGTTTAGCAGATAGAGCGATGATTAGTGAAGATAAAACACTGGGACCCATACGTTAGACGGGAGTCTCAATCTATTATTAATTCTATTTTCCAGTTAAATTAAAACATTTATTCCAAAAGGGCACAGTAGGCCACGTGAGAAAGATTTTTGGTAAGGTTGGCGATATTTTTCGAAAGTCGCTGGTGAGAGACAGTCTTTGGATGATGATGTCTCAAGGATCCAGTGTCATTATCCAGGCAGCATATTTTATTATTGTCGCGAGGGTTCTGGGGGCTGAAGACTACGGAACATTTATTGGTACGACAGCCCTTGTAGCGGCGGTATTTCCCTTTGTTGGCCTTGGCAGTAGCGATATTTTTATTAAACATGTTGCTAGAAACCCGCAGGTCTTTAGAGGCTACTGGGGCACGGCACTGCTGACATCGTTGCTGTTTGTTTTTGGCCTGATTCCACTCACACTTGTAGCTGCAAGAGTATTTTTTCCAGAGAATGTTTCTCTGATCCTGGTGCTGTTAGTTCTTTTAGCAGACCTGATGGGTCTCAAGATGTGGGAATTAGCATCGGTAGCTTTTATTGCGATTGATCGTGTACGCTTAGCAGCTCAAGCTAAAATCTTATACAGCATTGGCAAACTGATTGCTGCCCTGGTTTTGCTGGTGTTTTTTAAGGGTAGCAATGTGGTTACCTGGGGGATATTGTATTGCGTTGGCTCAATTTTGCCAGCGGTGGTCTCGGTACTCCATGTTAATCGCTCCTTTGGTACTCCAATTTTCAATCTGAGAAAATATCGCCCTGAGTTTGGCGAAGGTTTTTTCTTTTCCATTGCGGCTTCGGCGGAAACAGTCAATGCTCAGATTGATAAAACGATGTTGGTGAGCCTTGCCTCTGTAGATGTTGCGGGTATTTATGGAGCGGGGTATCGCTTTATCGACGTTGGGTATACCCTAATTTTTGCGGTAATGAGTGCCACCTACACTCGATTTTTACGCCATGGTGCCACTGGTATTAAGGATGGAATTAAGTTTGCTAAAGGTCTGGTCCCGGTTGCCTGTGGCTATGGAATTCTTAGCGCGATCGCACTCCTGAGCTTTGCCCCCTTTGTTTCTAACTTACTAGGGGCGGATTATGCCGCCTCCGCCAATGTACTGCGGTGGTTAGCTCCGATTCACTTAATTGCAGCCCTCCAGTTTATTGCGGCTGACACCCTAACAGGGGCGGGGCTGCAAAAAATGCGTAGCAGCATGCAAGTAATCTCCGCTATTCTCAACTTTAGCCTGAACCTGTACTTAATTCCCCGCTTCTCCTGGTATGGTGCCATTTGGGCCACGTTGGCGTCGGAAACCTTTAAGCTAGTAACGCTCTGGGGGTTAGTGTTCTTTTACTACCGCAAGGAAAATGCCGCAGGGGCTTTAGTCAGTGGTGAAAAGAGCCTAGATGTTGAGTAGATGCATTTGTCTAGCAAAGAGGGGATGGTCATTATGACCATCCCCTCTTTTTGTATTTTATTTGCTAGTTCCGCTAGATATTAACCGTCATGCCACTGTTTGAGGAGAGCCTCCATCGTTTCCATAATGTCAATGGTTTCAGATAGGGGCATGACACCACTTTCTAATTTACCTGCCTGGAGACATTTCACCACCTCTTCGGCTTCGTAGTTATAACCGTTGCCAGCAAGACCTTGATACCTGTTTTGGACCTTCTCCTTACGTGATTTGGCTAAAGCCTTAAGCCACCGGTTTTGTTTTAGTTTGCCAGCTACCGTACTTTTCCAACCAGTTGCAAGCGCCGTTTTTTGGGACGTGACCACCACAGGCTGTTCTGAAAAGCGTGTAATGCTTATGTGTTCTGGCTTGTAAAAGGGAGCTTTGATGGTGATCTTACCGCGAGTACCTGTAATCACAGCAGTATTTGAGCCATAAGTATGCAAGGTAGAATGCAAAATCGCCATAGCTCCGTTGGCATAACGCAGCACCATGGCAGACTGATCATCTACTCCGGTTTTTCCAATGCAGGGTGTTCCGCTCACATGGTGAGGTTTACCCAATAGGAGAAATGCCAGGGATAATGGATAAACCCCCCGATCCAACAGAGCACCCCCGCCCAACTCAGGATTAAAAAAACGATTTTTGGGATCAAATTCTGTAGGATAACCAAAATCAGCTGTTAGCAGTTTGATATCACCAATTTCACCCGATTGAACCAGACGACGGACTTCCTGAATTAAAGGCATAAACCGCATCCACATGGCCTCCATACAGAAAACTTGATGTTTCTGCGCCACAGCCATCACCTCCCTGGCCTCCTGAGAGTTGACTGTAAATGGTTTTTCACACAGAACGGCTTTACCTGCAGATAAACATAAAATACTGTCTACTTTGTGACGTGTTTGGGGAGTAGCAATGTAAACCACGTCAATGTCTGGATCTTGCACCAATTCCTCATAACTGCCATAAGCTTTTGGGGCATTAAAGGTCTGGGCAAATCTCTGAGCTTTTTCTAAAGTTCTAGAGCCAATGGCCCACAGCTGAGCATTGGAGACTGTTTGAAGTCCTTGAATAAACTGACTGGCGACGGTACCAGTGCCTAAAACACCCCAGCGAATGGTCTTGCTCATAGATTCCTAAACTATACTTTGAGTAAGTTGGCAGGTATAAATCAAAAAATGAGATCTTTATACAGCTTGGGCTGCTAAGACATTTTCTTCTAGATCTTTCAGAAAAGTTTTGATCTGTTCAACTCCAAATAGTTCGTCAAGCAAATTGTAATCAGCAAAATTATCTGACCGTTTGTGCAAGCAAAATAGGATTTTCTCAGCAAAACTGTCTGAATCTTCAGCAATGTAGAAAAGAGACTTTGACCTTTCTGGCAATCCACCCACCCCTTTAGGAAGCGTGACGATGGGGCGTGCCGCTGAGAGCATATCAATGGCTTTAATACTAACCCCACCACCAACAGCCATCGGGTTAATGAGTACACGGCCCGACCGATAAATGTCCGCTGCTGACTTGGGGTTTGCCTTTAATGTTACATAATCTAGGCTGTCGCATAGATCAACGATCTTTTTAACTGGATTAGAGCCTGAAATTAGGATGCTAATGTTTGCTTCCCTGGCTTTGAGCTTAGGCGCAACGTTGGTTAAAAACCACACTAACCCAGCCACATTATTCTCTGTATTGAGGTTACCTAAAAAGACAACATCAAATTCTTCCTGTTGAGGTTGTTCGGAACCTGACGCATTTTGAGCCAACCTCATTTCAGCCAGGTTAATAGTTGGAGGTAAAAATCGACCATTTTTAAACCCTAAAGAGCGCCAATACTCCAGGTCATCCACTGAAATATCATAGAAAGCTCTACATTCCTTTAAGGTATCTTTTTCGACTTTCTCCAATCCATTTAAGGATAGAAGTCTAACTAACTTTCTGTGGCCTTGGGCAGATGCATAGAGATTTTTACAGTAAAGGTGTTCAATATTATGGGATCTCAAGATTAAAGGTACCTGCAAATATTGACTAAGCTGTCGGCCTGCCATACAACCATGGAGATGGTCAATCATCACCACATCTGGTGCAAATTTTCTAGCGGTAGCTTTTAGATCCTTTAACGCTTGGCCATAAACCATGCGGGATGAAATCTCTAAAGGATAACGAGGGAAAAATGATATCTTTCTTAGCAGCGACGAGAAAGACGTCCCATTAAGCTTAAGCATATGGGATGTGTTAACCACATTGGCTAGTTTTTGTTCGTCTTCGAGGTTAAGCTGGGTCTTTGCCCAATAAACTAACTGAATAGAAACCCCAAGCTCTGATAAAACTTGAAGTCTACGCCAAATATCAACTCGCCCCCCGTGAATAGCTGGAAAGGGTGATTCTAAAGCTACAACTGTAATTTTCATATATTTTCAAATAAACGTCAGTCAGACAATAAGTATGGAGCAACGATTGTCTGCCGATGTAAGTTATGCCTC
Source organism: Cyanobacteria bacterium P01_C01_bin.118 (assembly GCA_039045805.1). Taxonomy (GTDB): domain Bacteria; phylum Cyanobacteriota; class Cyanobacteriia; order Phormidesmidales; family Phormidesmidaceae; genus Leptothoe. Next base: position 12,517 of record JBCCJR010000009.1, on the reverse strand, counting down.
TCTGTTAGTTAAAGACCTACTGGTTTGCTGCTAGGTGTCACTTGTTTTACCTGTCGGCTCCAGCCAATGCTAGGTTTTTCAAGTAACCAATAGGCAGCGGTTGCACAGCCCACACACAAACCAAAAATTGCAACAAACCCCAAGAGCTCAGCTATGAGAGTATGTCCTACGACCTTATAAAGGATAAAGAATGCTGCCCCTGAAATTTCATTGTGCAAAAGATACAGACTATAGGAAACAAGGGCTAAAAATTGAAGCCATTGCCAATTTAAAGCCGATTGCATCAGGTCTGCTTTACCAATCTCCAGTAAAAGAATACCAACAACCACACAGGTGAGGGTGGCATCTGCCATAAATACCCCTGTCTCTGGAGAGTTGACTTGTCCGATCAGTGTTGATACTACCAGTAAACCAGCGTAGCCGTAGAAGAGATGACGGTAATGCCCCCTTTGCTGCCAGGCCCAATAGGCAAACGCCCCCAATGCGAATCCATGCCATGTGGGTAAAAATAGCCCAGGCCACACATTCCCTTGAATAATCTTAAGAGGCCATAGTGCGCCTACTAGTAAGCTGAATCCAAAAACTAAAGGGCGGCTGTAAACTAGCTCAAACTTTCTCTCCAGATACTGGGATAGGCCTAGCAAGACACAAAAAACGGCATAAAACTGCATCTCTAAGCAAAGTGTCCAATAAATATCGCTAATGGGTTTAATACTAAAAATATCTTGTAAGTAGAAGAGGTGGGCAAATAAGCCACTCAGGGACGGTAACTCTAGCAACTCGCCAGTTGCTCTAGCTGAAAGCAATTTAAATAACAGGACAAAGACAATGGAAAAATAGTAAGGCGGACTTAGTCGAATAATGCGGCGTAGACTAAAGTTTTGAAAGAAAGACCAGGACATCTGGGTATTTCTAAGGGTGTGGGCCGTAACAAAACCACTCAAAACGAAGAAAATGGGGACTCCTAGATGGCCCCATTCAAACAGTACTGTCGTAACAAAAGCAGGCAGAAAATCGTTCAAATTGCTAAGATGGCCACCTGCATGGATGTGAAATAGGACAACCCAAGTTGCTGCAATCCCGCGCAGCCCGTCTGCAAAGTAAAATCTAACTTTCTTTTTAGTCGCCGTACTCATTTATGTGAAAATGCTAAAAGGAACAGTAAAAAAATAATGCGATCGCTGATAGGCATATCCGTAACTGGCACCCGCTAACTGTCTCTCACAGCTCAGACCATGTCGAGACGCAACAGTGTCAAAAATGATTTATGGTTAAACAGTCAAGATATCTGGTGGCTAACGCTCACGGCCATGTCTATTTAGGGCTAGTTAATGAGCTGGATGAGGGAGAAAGCCAGTTCTAAACTAGTTAGAAATCAATACCCTTATGATGCTCTGTACAGGGACATCCCTTTTCTTTTAGCAGTTAGCAAGCTCATCTTCAGGGACGCAAAAAACTTCTTTGATGTTCCATCCCTGTACACATTGTTAATATACCCGCGCATTGTCCACAGAGGTTAAACAGAGGCCAATCTATTTATAATTTGGCGAACATTATTTAAGTCATGAAGCCAAATAGGTTCTAACTAGCAAGTTGAAGCTTAAGAGAGCACCTATATTTATGGAAAAAATAGAATTTATAAAAGAGTCTAAAGGAATGTATCCCTATCCAGGATGAGTGGGAACAGCGAGCACTAATTTATGCTCTTCATACAGGGAGTTAGCTGAGAGGGGCATAGTTGATGAAATCATCCTGAATTATCTGGATTTAACGGAGTAATTTATAGGAATGGATAGGAACTTTCCTCTTTTCTTGTAAAAGTTGTGCATTTACACCGTCTTAATGTCTTTATACCTTGCTGGCATGGCATTATTGTCCTTTGAAAAACGGGGTATCCCTTTAATCCTAATACTGATATCAGACTCATTATTTTGATTTTCAAAAAGACTGTTTGTATTGACTTAAGACAGCTACAGCCTATTTCCAAAAGTATCTTCTGTTAAAAGCTGAGGCTAAGATTAGGTCATGAAGATACCCTTTGAAAATGTTGGTTTGATGAAAGTTTGTGCCACTGCGGGGTCAGGGAACGCTGGTATAGGCTGCATAGAAATTGACAGGGATTTGGGTGTGCTTTATAAATTGTTATCTGTCAGAACAATTTCTATTTATCTATCTATATAAGCGTTCTATGGTTATATCTACTGATATTCAGCCGATGGTACGAGCATTTGGCAAATTCACCGGTTTGGTGGGAAGTGTTGTGCTTACCTTAGGGACTTTGAGCTGTTCAGGGAGTTCTAGTGCTGATGGGCGAGATTCTCAGATACTGGTGGATCAATTTGGCTATCGCCCTCAAGATCCCAAAGTAGCCGTGGTTATTGGCCATCCAGATGGTTCTCAACCCTACGAGCTAAGGGAAGTGGACTCTGATCAACTGGTGGATGTGATTGAGCCTGTAAAGTGGGCAAATGGCGCTGTGCATCTGCAGTCAGGGGAACGGGCCTGGTGGGTAGATTTTTCGACGGTCAAAGAACCTGGCAAATATATTTTAGTGCGTGAGGATGATGAGACTCGTTCAGCTGAGTTTGAAATTCGTGATGATGTCTACCGTGACGTCTTAATTGCAGCTACTAGGATGTTTTTCTATCAGCGTAGTGGCTTTGCTAAGGAGGAGCCATTTGCTGATGCTCGCTGGACGGATGGTGCTGCTTATATAGGACCAGGTCAAGATTCAGAGGCCCGTTTTGTTAATGATAAGCAAAACCCTGCCCTGGAGAAAGATATGCGCGGTGGTTGGTTTGACGCGGGCGATACAAATAAGTATGTGACCTTTGCGTTAACACCTGTCCATCAGCTTCTAAGTGCCTATGGACAAAATCCAAAAATCTGGACGGATGATTTTAATATTCCGGAATCAGGTAATGGTATTCCTGATTTACTTGATGAGATTAAGTTCGAGCTGGATTGGCTTAAGCGGATGCAGGATGATGATGGTGGCGCATTTATTAAGCTAGGTAATCTTGATTATGGGGAATCAGCATGGATTCCTAGTGAAGATAAGCGTCCTCGATACTATGGACCTAAATGTTCGTCATCGACGATTGCGATCGCAAGCATGTTTGCCCACGCAGCTTGGGAAATGCAGTCTATTCCTGGCCTCAGTGATTATGCCAACGATCTACAGGCCAGAGCACTATCTGCCTGGAACTGGTATCAAGTCAATCCCCAGGAAACCGAATGCGACACAGGGGAAATTAAATCAGGGGATGCTGATATGACTCCTGAGGAACAGTTGGGAACCACTGTAAGCGCAGCCGTCTATCTGTTTGCTCTCACGGGAGATCTTCAGTTCTCAGATTATCTCACTCAAAATATTTATGCTTCCCAGCCCTTTAACGATAGTTCCTGGTCCCGTTACTATCCCTACCAGGGCGATGCCCTACTGTTTTATGCCCAGCTACCCAATGCAGATGACTTATTAAAACAGGAAATTCTCACCGCATTTGAAAATACCATTGTTAACAACCCAGAAGCCTATGGTAACGACGATGAGCTAGATCCTTTCCGTGCCTACATGCCAGATGACCAGTACCACTGGGGTAGTAATCAGGTAAAAGCTAACTACGGTAACGCTAATTATGATCCCATCATGATGGGGCTTAATGTTGCTGAATGGTTTGACTATACCGATCGAGTAGCAGGAACTATTCACTACTTCCACGGTGTCAATCCCCTGGGGATGGTTTATCTCACCAATATGTATGAGTATGGAGCTGAGAAATCAGCAAATGAGATGTATCACCAGTGGTTGGGCCAGGGAGTCTTTGAAAACGCCCTCACTTCTGAAAACGGTCCAGCCCCAGGGTATGTCACTGGGGGTGCTAATAAGAATTACTCTGGGGACGAATCCTTTGCATCGATACCGCCGATGAAAGCCTACATCGATATCAGTGATCCCAAAGTCCCCTCTTGGGAATTTACGGAGCCTGGTATTTACTATCAGTCGTCTTATATCAAGTTACTTTCCAAATTTGTGACGGCAGAGTCGGATGAATAACCCCTCATCGTATTCAGTGGGGCCACTGAATACGTTTTTAATGTGCTAAAACTTCTTTATTCCTTATGAATATTGCTATTGTAGGCTGCGGGTTTGTTGCTGATTACTATCTTAAAACGCTTCATCTTCATCCATCTCTCACGCTAGTAGGCGTCATGGACAAAGAGATCGAGCGTGCTCAAAAACTTGGCCAGCGCTATGGTGTAAAAGTGTTCAAGACTCTGGGGGACTTGTTGAGTGATGACTCCATTGAGATTGTTTTAAATCTTACTAACCCCCGTAGCCACTATGTAGTATCCAAGGCCTGTTTAGAAGCGAATAAGCATGTCTATTCAGAGAAACCTTTGGCTACAAAAATTCCTGAAGCCAAGGAACTGGTGGCTCTTGCCGAGGCCAAAGGCTTACACATTTCCTCTGCCCCCTGTAATGTGTTGAGTGAATCTGCCCAAACGCTGTGGAAAGCACTTAGGGAAGAAACAGTGGGCCAAGTCCGTTTAGTCTATGCCGAAATGGATGACGGTCTGGTACATAAAATGCCTTATGAACGTTGGCTGAGCGAATCAGGGCTTTCATGGCCCTACAAAGATGAATTTGAAGTCGGCTGTACGCTAGAACACGCTGGATACTATATCACTTGGCTCACCACCTTTTTTGGACCTGCCACGAGTGTTACCGCATTCTCATCCTGTCTTGTGTCCGATAAAGAGACAGATGTCCCCCTGATTCCTGACAATACCCCTGACTTTTCTGTGGCCTGCATCCAGTTTAAATCTGGTGTAGTGGCACGTCTAACCTGTGGAATCGTAGCCCCCCACGACCATGAATTTAAGGTGATTGGTGATAAAGGCATTCTCAGCACCCATGACTGTTGGTTTTATGACAGTCCGGTCAAAGTTCAGCGCATGTTAAAAATCCGGCGAAAGATCTTTATGAGTCCGATTAAGCAGACGGTTCCCCTAGTCAGAAAACCCCTTAAATTTAAGTCTAAGGGAGCCAATCATATGGACTTTTCTAGAGGTGTTTCTGAGATGGCATTTGCCATTATAGAAAATCGTTCTAGTCGTTTAGCTGCTGACTTTTCATTACACAACAACGAGCTAGTGTTAGCTATTCAGGATAGTTTGGAAGATAGCTGTACCTATAAGCTAACCACCACATTTAAAGCTACTGAACCCATGCCCTGGGCACAATAAACGAAATTTCGTATGGACTTGATATAAATATTTCTCTGATTAACACACCTCTTAGGCAGGGGACTTTTACCAGAAGATAAGAGTCGTGGTTACAAAGGTTAAGATATCGCCTAAATTTACATAAGTAATTATGCCCAACGCTCAAGCTAAAAGATTTGTACGTAATGTCTTAACCTGGGGCCTGCAGCAGAAAGTGGGAGCCCGTCAAGACTTATCACCCAAGCTATGGGATCTGTCTTATCAAAATAATGCGTTGAGGTTACACGGCGTTAGCCTCAACGATATTTTAGAGCGCTATGGCAGCCCGCTACATGTTCTCAACACCCAGAAACTAAAGCAAAACGCTCATGGGCTGATGTATGGACGTCAGCAAAATCAGCTGTTAAATGTTTATTACTCCTACAAAACCCACCCTGTTCCTCGGGTTTTGCAGTTGCTCCACAGCTATGGTTTAGGGGCTGAAGTTATTTCTCCCTATGAGCTATGGTTAGCCTTACATCTGGGGGTGGACCCTCAAAAGATTATTTACAATGGTCCAGCTAAATCTGACGAATCGATCGAAACTGCCATTGTCAAAGGTATTCGCTTACTTAATGTCAATCATCGTGAGGAGTTAGACCGGTTTGCAAAAATTGCCCGACAGGTGGGTAAAAAGGCAAACATCGCCATTCGACTTGTATTTTCTAAAGGCTGGAGCGGACAGTTTGGTCTTGGGGTGGATACGGGGGAAGCTTTGGACACTTACCGTCAGGCTCTTGCTATGCCTGAGTTTAACGTGATTGGCGTCCACTGCCACCGGGGAGTCCTGTTTGAAGACTTACAGGATATGGCCAGTTATCTCCAAGGGATTAAAGACTTTTTAGATACTCTTTACAAAGAATGTGATTTCCATCCAGAGATTTTGGATGTAGGGGGAAGTTTTGGTATTCCGACGGTACGGTATCTTTCAGAATCTGAAATTAAGATTAGTAGGACCTTTCGCATTGAAACCAGGGAACCTACTCCAGATACTTATCCTTCTTTAGAGGACTTTGCAGAGTTTATTTCTCAAGATCTGACGGCCTACTTTAAGCAGGTTAATCGACCCATTCCAGAACTGGCCGTTGAACCAGGCCGTGCCATTACGGGCAATACTCAAATGTTACTCTCCACCGTGGTTGATACTAAGGAATCAACAGAAACCTTTACCTACGGTATTTTAGATGCGGGGGTAAGCGTTGCTGAAATTGTTCAAAGTGAGTTTCATCAGGTTTTTCCGCTGCAACACAAAAGCCAGCCTAAAGAGCTTTATCGGTTAGTTGGGCCTATTTGTCACATGGGAGATACGCTGTATAATGCCTGGCGACTCCCTAAGCTTACTAAAGGAGAGGCTCTGGTAATTATGGATTCTGGTGCTTACTTTGTGCCTGAAGCCCGAGCGTTCTCCTTCCCTAAACCTGGTGTTGTTGGCTTAAGTAGTGATGGAAATTCTTTCGTCATCCGTAAGTCAGATACGTTTGAAAGTATCATTCACATGGATTGTCTGGCTGAATAAAGTCTTAGTCGGAAAGTTACTCAAGTTGTCAAGAGTCTTGCTCAAACTGTTGCATTAGATAGCTACGTTTATCCTATGGTTGCCACTAGTTCCTCATCTCAAGCTCCTATCATGATGACCATGGGAGACTATTTAGGTACCCTGGCGGTTGTCCGGTCTTATGGCAAGCACAATCAGCCTACACTGTTGGCTGATGCAGGCACGTCCACATTGACGCATAGTTCTCGCTATCTTTCAAAATCACTAAAGTCTCCACCGGTGGAGGATTTCGAAAAATTCTTTACCTGGCTGATGGACTATGGGAAACAGAATCCGGGAGCGTTTCTCTATCCATCCAGTGATGATATGACCTGGCTGATCGCCCGATATCGAGATGATTTGAGTAAGTGCTACAAACTCTATAGCCCCGATGTCAATGTTATTTATTCATTGCTCAACAAGCCTACGCTTCATGATATTGCCGAGAAGCTAGATATTTCGGTGCCAAAAACCATTGCGCCAACATCGTTAGATGAGTTAAGAGCCCAGGTCTATGATTTGAGCTATCCAGTTTTGATTAAACCGCGCACTCAAATTGGTATGCTTCGCCGACAAAAAGGGCAGGTGTGTGACACACCTGAAAAACTGTTGGAGCTCTATCCTGACTATCAAAAGAAATTTTACTATCATTCTTTATTGGCGGAATTTGACCCCGATGTAGTATGGCCAATGGTACAGTCTTTTCATACATCGGCAGGACAAAATACCTACAGCGTTGCAGGATTTGTGGATGAAAGCCAGGATGTCTTTTTAACCCGTGCGTCGGCCAAGGTTTTACAGTTTCCTATTCGGGTGGGAGTAGGGCTATGTTTTGAGAGCCGTCCCCTCAAACCCAAAGCGACAACTTATCTAAAAGCTATTTGCAAGGAAGTAGGATATTACGGTGTTTTTGAGGCGGAGTTTATTGTTGATGGCGATCAGCTGTTACTGATGGACTTTAATCCAAGATTTTATGGGCAGATGGCCTTTGAGCTGGCTCGTCAGCTGCCTTTGGACCAGCTGGTGTTAGCCTATGCCAGGGGGGATTATGCCTATGGAAAGTCTGTACAGCAACAGGATCAGTCATGGGATCATGAACAGACGTATCGCTTTAGTAACCGCTGGCGGCTGTGGTTGATTTTGACGACGCAGGCAATTGCTGGACGCTTTTCCTGGGAGGAACGGCTGCGGTGGTTGAGTTGGGCAAAGCAGTCTGCGGCGGGCTGTGATCCAGTGTATGCGAATGATGATCCAAAGCCACGACGGGCAGATATGCGGGGGGTGGCGAAGAGTTGGATAAAGTATCCGCGCAGTACGTTTAAGACGTTTTTTGCCGATCTTTAATGTATGGTGTACATAGTTTAGGATGTCAATGATTGCGTAAAGGGCCAGTTGATAATAGCGGTGACGATTTATCTGTGGCTGGCAGGATAGGTCGGTATTGGGGAGTGCTTACAGCTCGTCTAAAAATGAAAGAGGACGGCTCATATTGGTAGCAAATCCAAGAATATTGCGATCGCAATGCCCATACACCACCTCACCATGGTCAATTACATAGGTTGCTCCCCGCTGGGTGATATGACTAACATCGGGCACATAGGTGGTCCATTTTCCCAGAACCTCTGCCATGTTCTGTAATCGCAAGGTAGCCAGTTCAAACGGACGCTGAAAGCCTTTGCCCCCGGCTCGCTTAAAGAATTCTCCTTTGATCGGTGGCAAGGGTGTTGCTTGGACCACTTCGTCATCATCAATTAACTGGGGAGCACTGCGATCGCCCAGATAGCCACGAAACACCTCAGCCAGGGTACCTGGACTGCCAATGCCTGCACACATCAGTAAAAGATTTAGCCAGGCATTTTGGCGCTGATTAAAGCCAGGTACCGCTAGCGTCAGTCCTGGATATAGATCTAACTCCTGATGCAGAGTACCATTAGGGTCCAACAATAGGGCGTCTTCAGGGAATCCTGTGTAAGTACAAAACGCTTTACCTGAATTGCGATTGCCAATACCCACTGCCCTTACTGTCATCCCTTTCCTGGCTAATTCATCAGCCCCTCGCTTTAGCCACCAGGCATATTCCAAACTGTCAAAGTCGCCTAGCTGGGGCCATACTAAAATCAGCTGTTTAGTCACACTGGTAATAAGTGACGTGTCAGCCCCATCACTCACTCGCTGACGCTGAACGTCCTTTAGAACAGCCAGCACCCGATCTGGGTTTTTTAACAATGTGTTTGCAGCCATGTTAATTGTCTCCAAAATAGCTGATTAAGAGTCCCCATCGTGAAAAGTAGTTATGTACCCTGAGGATGCAGTTATATCAGCATGATTCTAGTGTCAGATAAATTCTACAACAGGGAAAATTTGTGATGGGTTGTCTCCATCAATTAGCATCTCACTTGCTCTATTTCACCGCAAACCCTGATGGCTAAAGACCTGGATAACTATCAGAGAAAAATAGCTGAGCTTGAGGCTGCTAATCGGGCGCTGCAAACTCAGTTGGCTGATGCTCAAAAGGCGCATCAGCACACCAGCCGAGAACTGCAGCAGACACAGGCGGAAAACCAGCTGAAGCAGTTGAATGAGGAGCTAGAACAGCGAGTGGAGGCTCGGACACGGGAGCTGAAATCCAGCGAAGCTCGACTGCAGCGGTTAGCAGATAACTTACCTGGATTAATTTTTCAGTTCCAGGTGGAGGCTAACGGTAACCGTTCATTTTCCTATGTGTCCGATGGTTGTCGTGATATTTATGAGCTAGAGCCGGGTGATTTTCTGCGATGTTTTGATTTTGTGCATAGACGAGATCGCGATGCTCTTGAGCAAGCCATTCAGGTATCATCTCTGACGCTTTCTGGGATCCACCATGAGCATCGGATTATTACCCCCAGCGGTCAACTGAAGTGGGTACAAACCATTGCTCGTCCTGAGCGTAGGGCGGATAACTCAGTTTTGTGGGATGGGTTGATGATTGAGATTAGCGACCGTAAACGAGCCGAAGCAGACCAACAACGCCTGTTGTCTATCTTGGAAGCCACTCCCGATATTGTCGGTATTGCCGATGCCCAAGGCAACAGTCTTTATCTCAACCATGCAGGCCAACAATTATTAGAGATCCCAGAGACAGAGGTTAATGGCTTTCCTATCAGTAAAGTACACTTGCCTGAAACCTTAAAACAGCTTAAGGTTACGGCCTTTAAAGCCGCTTTGAAAACAGGCATGTGGCGGGGGGAGTCATCCTTAAGAAGCCTTAGTGGACACCAGTTTCCAGTTTCTCAAGTAATCCTAGCCCATCGCGATAAGGATGGGGAGTTGGAGTTTTTATCAACGATAATACGAGATATTAGCCATCTAAAACAACTTGAGTCGAAACGAGACCGTCAGGAACAAGCTCTGCGAGCCATCGTACAAGGCACGGCGACCCAAACTGGCGAAGCCTTTTTTCAAACATGTGTTAAACACTTAGCGTTGGCTTTAAATGTACGTTATGCAATACTTGCTCAAGTCACCCATGAAAAAGAACAAAAGATTGCTACAACCTTAGCATTTTGGAATGGCTCAGACTTTGGCGAAAACTTTCAATATAACCTGGCCTATACCCCCTGCTATAACGTTGCTGATAAGAACGGTATTTGTTGTTATCCTAACAACGTTCAGAAACGGTTTCCTAAGGACCAAGACCTGATAAAGCTTGAAGCAGAAAGCTATGTCGGCATTCCAATTGTCAATCCTGACGGACATTTCTTTGGATTGCTTACCGTTCTCGACACTAAACCGATGGTTCAAGATGTAGAGCTGCAGGCATTTATTTTAGAAATTTTTGCAGCTCGTGTGGGAACAGAAATAGAGCGTATGCAAGCAGAGAAAGCGTTGCTTGCATCTAATAAAGAATTAGAGACGCTGCTTACTCGGCTACAAAAAACTCAATCTCAACTAGTACAGAGTGAGAAAATGTCCAGTCTGGGACAAATGGTTGCAGGTGTGGCCCATGAGATTAATAATCCGGTAAGTTTTATCCATGGTAATCTCATCCATGCTAAGAACTATACCCAAGATTTAGTTCGTCTGATTAAAAGCTATCAGCTGCACTATCCGGAAACACCCCCTGATATTCAAGCGGTTATTGATGATATTGAGCTGGAATTTCTGAGCCAGGATTTACCAAATCTATTTCAGTCTATGGAGGTGGGTACTGAGCGCATTCGAGAAATTATTAAGTCGTTGCGGACATTCTCTCGGCTAGATGAATCCGATATCAAAAGTGTCAATCTACATGACGGTATTGACAGTACTCTGACCATTTTGCAAACGCGGTTGCGGGCCCAACCCTGGCGTCCGCAGATTCAAGTGGTTAAAGATTATGGAGATTTGCCGCAGATTGAGTGTTATGCTGGGCAGCTCAACCAGGTGTTTATGAATCTTTTGAGCAATGCAGTGGATGCCATTGAGGAGCGCGATCAGCAGCGCACCTGGCAACAGATGGAACAGAATCCTGGCAAAATTCAGATTCGGACCCGGATAATTGAACAACTGACGCCCACAATGGTTGAAATCGAAATTATTGACAATGGACCCGGCATCTCTTCGAAGGCTATGGACCATCTCTTTAATCCATTTTTTACCACCAAACCTGTGGGGAAAGGCACCGGTCTGGGGCTTTCCATCAGCTATCAGATTATTACCGAAACCCATGGTGGTACTATCACCTATGACTCCACTTTAGGACAGGGCACCACATTCACCATCACTCTCCCCATCACACAATAGACCCTAACGCCACGACCTGGTCACCTCACCAATCTGCTCCTGCTCCGCCGTTGTTAAACTCCACCCCAATGCCCCGGCATTTTGAGTGGCCTGGTTAGCGTTTTTGGCTCCTGGTATGGGGACAACATTGCCCTGGGAAATCAGCCAGTTGAGGGCAACCTGAGCAGGAGTTTTATCATAATGCTGTCCAATGTCTTTAAGGGCTTTAATCACCGGCTCAATCTTACGTAGATTATCTTTGCTAAACCGTGGATCGATCCGCCGTGCTCCTGTGGGAGGCTGGTATGTGTCCACCGTATACTTACCGGTTACCAATCCCTGAGCCAGAGGGCTATAGGCCAGAACGGTGACCCCTAAATCCTTTGCCGTACTGAGTACCCCATTGGATTCAATCTTGCGATGCAAAAGAGAATACTGTACCTGGTTGACGGCCAATGGAACTCCTCGCTCTGCCAGGTAACCATGGGCTCTGTGCATCTGACTAGCAGAATAATTGCTCACACCGATAGACTGAATCCGGCCCTGTTTTACTTCATCTGCCAGGGCATTCATCAGCGCTTTTTGTCCCATCAAAAAATCAAACGGCCAATGCACCTGATAGAGTGCGACCGTCGGTAGCTGCAGTCGCTTTAAACTGGCCGTCAATGCCTCTGCGACTGACTGAGGACTAAACCGCCAGGGCAAGGGGAAATACTTGGTCGCTACTACCACCGGAGATGTCGCGGCCTGTGCAAATTGCCCCAGCAGCTGCTCTGATTTTCCTAATCCGTACACCTCAGCTGTGTCAAAGAAGGTAACCCCCGCCGCCAGGGAGGCCTCAAATGCCTGTTGAATATCACTGGCACCATAGCCCTTGCCATACTGCCAAAACAAGGAATCTCCCCAGGACCATGTACCCACCCCTAGGGGCGAGATTTCAGGACCATTGGGTACGAGTTTAATCATTTGACACCT
>JBCCJR010000008.1:0-40016 GCA_039045805.1 Cyanobacteria bacterium P01_C01_bin.118 | reverse complement strand
GCAATCAATGCTGATGGCACCTTGATTGCCAGCGGCAGTGGTAATGGCACTATTCGTCTGTGGAATCTTGAGAAAAGACGTGAAGAGGTCACACTGTTGGAGTCTGGGGCACCGATTAATGGCCTAGCGTTTTCTCGTACTAATGTTCAAGAACTTGTTAGCGGCGATAAAGATGGAGTTATAACCCTATGGGACACTGATAATGGAGCATCGGTACGCACCTATAAATCAGGGACGGACAGAATAACAGATGTAGCGATTAGTCCTGACGGTCAATATATTGCTAGCAGCAGTTATGATACCAATGTTCAAATTTGGAATTTGGCTACAGGTGCGGTTGAACAAACCTTAAATGGTCATGATTTTGTTGTTGCCAATGTTGCCTTTAGCGCCGATGGCGAGACCCTGGCGAGCAGCAGCTTTGATGAAACTATTAAGTTATGGAACTGGCAACAAGCGACAGAGCGCTGCACCTTGCGTGGACACTCTGGTTTTGTATATGGCCTTGACTTTGACCAGCAAGGAACCGTATTGGCGAGCGGTGGTTATGATGGTGTAGTCAAAACTTGGCCGCTGACCGATAAAAGAACAGGTTGCGCGGCTGGCTAAAGGTTGAGGAAGAGCTTTGTTCAAGATTATTCAAGGTACGCCAGTAAGCTAGCACACCTTGTTCTCTATTAAAAAGAATTAAAAGGACATCGCGGACCTATTTACGAGCCTGTTTGGCATCCTCTAGCCAACTGTCAAATGTGCCTTGATTGCTACGAACCCATCGCTCTGCATGGCGACGAATGTCAGCTGGAGTATTCTCGCCATTGCGCATACGCTGATTTTGTATGCTGACATCCGTAATCGGAACATTGACTAATTTAAACCACTGAGCAATGTCTGGATGTTCGTTCAAAAAATCACGTCCTGCTAAAATGTGAATGTCATTAATCTCGAAGCCAAGATTTTTACCATCGACTATAGATGCATTTTGCTGCGGACCAAGGGCAGGAACATCTAACCAAACAACGTCTTGACCAGGAACTAAAACACTATTAACCCATAGAGGCGTCCAGGTGAAGTAAAGCACTGGTTCACCTGCCTCATATCGTTTAATAATTTTCTCCATGGAGGCGTTGTAATCATGACTATCCTGTTCTACGGTTTCACGCAAGTCGTAATCGTCTAAATGAGATTCAATCACGCCTCTACAGGCCCAACCATGGGGACAGCCCACCAGGTTAGCCTTGCCATTACCATCGGTATCAAATAGTTTGGCAATTTCTGGATCCTGAAGATCTGGTAGCCCATTGATATTTCTTGCGGTTGCTGTTGCCTTATCAATTGAATATCCCTGTAAGGCATTCTCAACTACAGGGGCCAACCGTTTTAAAGTTGTGTCCCCACCATTCTGTTCAAAGAAGTTCGTATGGAGGGGATACCAATGAACGGAAGTGTAGTCTAAATAGTCACGACCAATGGCCTGATGGATAACATCGTATTCAAGCTCAGAGCCAGCAATAGGGGTATATCCTAGCTGTTCTAATCCGATATTGATGATTTCAGTTTGAAAGAGTTCTTCTAAGCTAGCGTAAGCTGAACGAACGACTTTATCTGAGCTAACTAACGATGCGTTTTGATTGGAGCTATTGCTACAGCTGGCAATCAGGGTTAGAGAGCTGAGGACACCCAATAATAAATGCCATCGTTTTATTAAGCGAGAAGCACCGCTCATTTTTTGACGGGGTAATAGTCTTCTCATAGTGACAGACATATGCGCTAATAAATCGGGATAGTGTTGAGAATTGGAGCAGTGACTCAGCAGAGCAGACGGTTAATATCTATACTTAACAGATGGCTGAATCAACTCACCATTTTAGTCTATGGGAGTAGATTGGTCATTACTCCTGTGCCTTTAAAAGTACTAACCCAATTCATTTATTTCAGGACATAAGACTCACTATCAGAATGAAGATTTTGTTTATTTGCGATGGAAATATCTGTCGTAGTCCTGCTGCTGCCGCGTTCTTAAAAGCTAACTTAAACAATAACAATATTGAAGTGCGCTCAGCCGGTATCTATGCATCGGCAGGACGTCCAATGATTAGCTTAATGCAGCAGGTATTACAGGAGCATGGTCTTGATTCTGAACACTCTTCTCAAAAAATATCGTCTGAACATCTGACCTGGGCAGATTTGATTTTTACAATGACCCGTCCGCAAAAGTTTATTTTGCTCAGCATGGTGCCTACCATGGCTGATAAAGTTTTTACCCTACAGGAGTACATTGATAATCCAGCCCAAGATATTTCGGTTCCTCGGGCTGAAACCATAGAGGCCTATCGCGCCTGTGCAGAGTTTATTCAAGGGGGCTGTCAAGCTCTTTATAAAAAGGTGCACAAGGTTGGGCCTTAAACTGCCAGCTTCTCACCACGATCCAAAAGACGTGTTTGCAACATGGTGAGAACAAAACGGTACTCAGGTCCCCCTAACCACCACAGGTCTTGTTAACAAAATCGCAACCAAACACAAATGGCTCTTGCCAGCTTAGGGGAATCTCTAGGAGGTCTCTTGTTCCCGTAATCCCTTGAACCACAAAAAACAGTAAGGCAACACAATTTAAAGCAATATGCACCTTACGCCACGTCTTTGACTTGTAAATCTCTGGCAAAATCGCTAAGGAAATTACCATCAGCGTTGCCACCACCATACCGTAATAGTAGTGGGATATCTGCCACTCATAGGTACGACGAAAGACTCCATCTTGACTTCCCAAAATCCATAGGCCTGCCGTTGTCAGTGCAGCAAATCCCCCTCGCCATAACTTTTGGGATGCCTTTGCCCGATACAGACACACTAAAGAGCCAATCGTAAACAAAAACATAATGACAATAAATATCACTTTGCCTTGGGGAACAGGACTGTCCGTTGCCGCTTGCTTGACAATATTTTTGAAAATGGGGTGACCAACACCTACCAGGGTTAACCCCACCACAGCACTGGTTAACCATTTACCCAGGTTGACATGTTCTTTACCTACTACGGGCGGAATTTTTGACTTTTCCTTAGCCTGTAACGCTAGACGACGCTGCCGGGTCTGAAGTGCAAAATAAGACACCATGCCAATAAGCGGAAATACTACACTTACCGCCAGAATCGGATGCATGAGTCTAAGCCAATCGTTGATGCCCATTTTCCTCTCTCTTCTCTATGTCTGCTAGATAACAATCAGGTTTTACCCCAGAGCTGCGCTATGGGAATGATTTTGCAACCGCCAAAACTACTGTAAACGGACTGAAAACCTGCTGCATGATGAAAATAAAAATAACGGTTGATGATTCACTGAAAAGTTTAACGGGGACAATTCACCCAGATCTCAGCAAAATTTCAGTCCAGTATGCAACCTATTGAACAGTTGCGGTATTACCTATCTGTGTAAGTTAAACGTGGGATACGTCCAATTGCATCCCTTATTCGTAACTGTATATATAGACTTGACTGTAGTAATGCGTGTTAACCCATGGAAAATTCGATGGTGCAGACTAGTAAATCACCGCTGCAACGACCGCTTTCTATTTCTAACGCTACTGTCATTATGCTAACTGTAGTTGCGATCGCGCTCAGTCTGGCATTTGCGTGGTTTTCTAACGAAGGTCAAATCAGCCGCATTTTTGCCCAGATTAATATCCTGCAGCAGTCGCCACCTATGTGGCTAGAGGCACCCATGGTGGCAGGCCATTATTTGATTTTTCCTACCGTTGCCTTATTTTTATTTGCTGTAGCCATTACCCGCATTTCTCCCCAGCCCAAACCCTGGTCGCGGGCCGTGGTGATCGCCGTCCTCTTGATCCTGGTGGGTCGCTATGTGAGCTGGCGCAGCCTCTCAACCCTCAATTTTGACAACCCGCTTAATGGCGTCGCCAGCACAGTGCTATTTGGCATGGAAATGCTGGGACTGCTGGTAAGCATCATCCAACTAGTACTGCTGCTGCGGGTACGGGATCGCCATGCTCAGGCAGATCAGATGCAGCTGGCGGTGATGGATAAGACGTTTTTGCCATCGGTGGCGGTATTTATCCCCACCTATGATGAACCGGAGTTTATCCTACGGCGGACCATCATTGGCTGCCAGGCCATGGATTACCCTAATAAAACCGTATATCTACTGGACGATACGCGACGGCCTGAAATCCGAAAGTTGTCAGAAAGCCTGGGATGCGAATATCGCACGCGACCCAGTAACGAACATGCTAAAGCAGGAAATTTGAACTATGCGATCGCTAACACTAGCAGCGATCTAATCGCATCCTTTGACGCTGACTTTGTTCCCACCCGTAACTTTCTGCTACGCACCGTCGGCTTTTTCCAGGACCCCACCGTCGCCCTGGTACAAACCCCCCAAAGCTTTTATAATCCTGACCCTATCGCCCGCAATCTGGGGCTGGAAGATATTCTCACCCCCGAAGAAGAGGTTTTCTATCGGCAAATTCAACCCATGCGGGATGGCGTGGGCAGCGTGGTCTGTTCCGGTACTTCCTTTGTCACCCGTCGCAGTGCGCTAGAGTCTGCCGGTGGATTTGTCACCGACTCCCTTAGTGAAGACTACTTTACCGCCATCCGTCTGGCCTCCAAGGGGCACAAGATCATTTATCTAGACGAAAAACTTAGCGCCGGTCTAGCAGCTGAAAATATCAGCGCCCATGCTGTTCAGCGACTGCGCTGGGCTCGGGGTACCCTCCAGGCCTTTTTTATCGAAACCAACCCCCTAACCATCCCTGGACTTAGGTTTATTCAGCGTCTGGGGCATTTAGAGGGTATTTTACATTGGTTTACCAGTATATCCCGCATCATCTTTTTAATTGCCCCCTTATTCTATGCTTTTGGTGTAATTCCTATCCGTTCTACCCCCGAAGAAATTATTTATTTCTTTTTGCCCTATTACTTTGTCCAGATTACGGTTTTCTCCTGGCTCAACCACCATTCTCGCTCCGCCATTCTCTCCGATGTGTATTCCCTGGTGCTGGCATTTCCGTTAGCACTCACCGTTGTCCAGGCCATGTTATCCCCCTTTGGCACTGGCTTTAAGGTCACCCCCAAAGGAACCTCCAGCCAGGGCTTTCGCTTTAATTGGAATCTAGCCTGGCCGCTGATGCTAATGTTTGTCCTTACGGCCTGCAGCATTTGGCTCAACCTGGGAGAATGTTTGGCACGGGGAAACTGGGCTTCAGAAGTTACCCCCTCAGCAGCAGCTCATCTCAGAGGTTTGGGCATTGGTTGGATTTGGAGTCTATACAATCTGATGATGATCGGTGCGGCTCTGTTGGTGCTGCTGGATGTGCCCCGACCCAATCCTTACGACTGGTTTGACCTGCGGCGAGTAGTGCGATTAGAAATTTGGAACCGCGACGGCTCACGTATCTGGTGGGGCACCACTACTGCCATTTCAGAAGTCGGAGCCACCATTACTCTGACCCAGCGAGGTCTACCTAAAATGGCCCCAGGGGAAACTCGCCCTGTTCAACTCTCCATTAGCGAAGATTTGCTCAGTTTACAGGGCTTGCTAACAAGTACCTCTAACGATGGCGAATTTCCCTGTGTCACTGTGAAGTTCGAAAATGTCACCCTATCTCAGAGTCGCAAACTGGTAGAACTACTCTACTGCCGTCCCGGTCAGTGGAAACGATGGAATACCCCAGGAGAACTCAAATCTCTCTGGATATTGATCAAAACTCTGTTCCGCCCACGGGTGTTAACAGGCGATATCCGTGTTAAAGCAATGACCGTAGCCAAAGGATAAACTGCTGTCCAATGTCGTTATGAGCCGGGTATTTTTGGTACGCAAAACCGCCCGGTTTAGATATAAACAAAATTTATTTCTGCTCCTCAAAAGCTCGCAACATCCCATCTGTATAGGGCTGAATTAATGCTTTTTCTTGGGAATTCAGATGACTTACAATCTCATCTATCAAAAGGCTGGTGCCTTTGACCGTCATCTCCCAGGGGATGCCAATACCCCGATAAACCCGAGCACACAGCGCCAGCAGCTCCTGCTCAACAGCATCCAGATTTCCTTGCAACACACAAAGCCACAGATACACCTGAAACATACTAAAGTCTCTTAAGGAGGAATGTCTGACGCCAGGATTATCCAACTGTCCCCTACGGTTGTAATAACCGCCAAAAAGCTGGCTCCATCGGGTATAAACTCTCATAGAAATAGCAGCAATTTGAGGCAACATCCGTTCCACTAAATTCAGTTGAGGTGAGTTTAACTCCTGGGTGGTGGCGGCCTCGTACACACCATACCAGGGCATGGACACATACTCTTCTAAAAAGTAAAAGTAAGCTCCCAACAACAGCTGTTCCTCTTGAGTGAGCGTTTCTAACAAAAACCAGCTAGTAAAACTTAGCTGGGTACTCAGAAAACTACGGGTTTGCCAATGTTCTCCGATGGTTTGTTGAGTATGAAAATCCGACAACAACGGCTTTAGCTCATCCACCAGCAAGATGATGTCTGGCATTTGCACCAGCGAATTGCTGTTCCCCGTTCCTCCATTGTGATCTGCACCATGAACCAGTCTTGGGGAATGGGTTTTATAAAACTGCAGCAGTACCGCGTAAACCTGGATAGAAAATTTAGCTAGCGCAGCAGTTTCCCTTAGATTAGCGTCCTTATAACAGACATACAGATCGCTGGTGCGAATCGCCCCTCGTCGACAGGACTGCTTAATAAACCGATCGCTTAATCGTTCTAAAGTTTTACGCCGCCCCTTGGCCGAAATAGCGTATTCAAATGCATCTGTAGATATGGATTTTGCGCCAACAAACGCTAGCGAACGATTGTAGCGGGCAGTCCAAATATCAGCTAGACGCTCGGCACCAGATCCTTTAGAACGCAAGGGACTGCTTATCATGCTTAGTTATATCAACGGTTTAAATTGTCTCAACTTGTTGGCATACAATCAAGGGGAGGCAAGTGTTGGGAACACTATCCTAACTAGTCCAATCTCCACAGCGGATAATCTCCCTCTGCTAATTCTAGTGAACGCCCAGTTTTTGAGGCGATCTCGTCCAGCACTTCTCCATTGGCATTAGCAACAAAGTAATCGCTGTAGCCGACGGGTATTTCAGGCATTTTTCCAGGCTTGAATAGCATAAATGCGGTTGCAGGAGGGACCGCATAGCTTAAGGAGATTGCATTGCCTAATCCCGTATCCCCCAGACTGGCCATCACTAAGGGTTTCTCCGTCTGCCGAATTATCTCGCCTATGGTGTTGTTATGGTAGCTAATATTCTTATTCCACCAGGTAAATGACGCCGCGCTAAGAGTGCCAGACACTAGTCCCACCACTAATAACAACGTCAGAGTGCCCTGCCCCCAAACACGATATATCCCTCGATTGGAAAGCAATAGCTGCCGTAGCCACCCCGATAGCACCAGCGTCACCATCAACAACGATGGCAAAAAATAGCGAGTGCTGAGGGATAGCTGTCCACCGTCAATCAAATCAGGCAAAATTAGCCCAATAGCGGGGACCATCAGCACCATAATGCAGAAGGCCATTGTTGTTGGCGATGTTACCATCAGCAACTGCCCCAGGGCGATTACCAGCAACAACAAAATAAGAGGAGGAACTAAATAGGTGTATGGGTGCTCCAGGGGTAATCCTAGATCAATTACCGTAGAGCTCAAATGCAATCCCCAAAGCTTGATCAATTCTCCCAGGGTCCGGCGAAATGAGATCCAGTCAGTGACGGATTCTAGTTTCGACCGATTGTTTAAAATTACAAACAGCCAGGGGAAAAAGGTAAGTAAGGCCCCCACCAGCGCCATTGCCCAACGTTGCCAATGTTGTCGCGAGCCACTGATCAATACATACAGCCCGTGGGCCACCACCACCAAAACACTCAGCAACGTGGTGTAGAGCATGAGCGCCATACTGACGGTGTACAATCCCCATTTGCGTAAAATTGCCGCCTGAGGAGAACGCACTACCATCGCGTCGCTGGAGTATCGTCCCGAAGACCGCATAGCCTGCAACAAACAGCCATTGGTCCAGAGAATCAAACAAGCCCAAAGGCTATATTCTCTTGCTTCTTGAGCATACAGCAGTTGGATGGGAGACACCGCCATCAAGCAGGTGGCAATTAATCCTGCCCAGTGATCTTGCCAAAGCTGTTTGCCCAACCAATAGGTCAAGGGTAGTAGACCTAAACCAAATACCACGGCCAATGCGCGAAAGGAGGTCACAGATGGTGCAAACCAACCCACCCATAAACGCTCCAGCAAATAAAACAGGGGAGGATGTTCGGGGTGGCTGGTTAGGGAAGCCCAGGTATCACTCCATCGGCGAGGCTCAGGGAACTGTTGAAATGCTTGTAAATCATCTGCAGACACCATTGTTTTCTGCAGAAGGTTGGTCTCAATGTCTTTACCGGAATGTCCTAAAACCCGCACAGTCGTGTACACTTCATCGTGCCAGTAAACTTTATGGGCCGCATTGGTACAGCGCAATCCGATGCCTACCAAAAGACATAAAACAAATAAAATTTGCAGACGTTTCTTGATTGCTGCAATTGAACGAGAGCTCACCACGGCGTGTGTAATTTGCTACAGCTATTGAATAGCTAAGTTACTAAGCATACGCTACTTTTCAGACGCACACAGCTATCCAGGCACTCTAATAAGGATTACAGCAGGCTCAATTGCTCAATATCAGAAGATACCTTGGGTCGACGGCGGGTTTTGGGTGGGGTAATGTTTACATGGGCAACAAACCATGTGCGTAAATCACGGCTTTGCTGAGCATCGAGACGGTCTAAATCCAATGCCGATGGGAACAAATTGGGACCCTCAGCGGCTGCCCAGCCGACTTCACTAGGATAACGCTCAGCTCCAAAAGGCATCACATTTTTTGGCATTCGTCCTAGATAGGCAACAACATTGTCGCTGTGGAGAAATTGCCCCCGCTGTCGTTCTAGCTGTTTGACTCGCTGCGATCGCAGCTGCCGATAGTCCAAAATAGGGGCAGGGTAGCCCTTGGTAGGTGGCGGTGCCCCCAACTGCTCCGGCGATAGCTGGGCCAGCTCCGGTAGCCAGCGCTTAATAAACACCCCCTCCGGATCACAGCGATCCACGGCGGCCTGCTGCGGGTTATAAATGCGGGTCCAGGTTTTATCCACACAGTGGGTCACCCCCGACTGCATGGCCCACTGATAGTGGTCAATGGGACAGTCACCGTCCAATAGGTGACGCATAAAGTGCAGCGCCCCATAGCGCCAGTCCATCCCCATTAAATTACTCAGAAAGCTGGCGTAAATGGCCCGGGTGCGAAAGTTTAGGGCCAGATATCCGCCGGTGGCCTGCAAACAGCGGGCCGCTGCATCCACAATGGGAAATCCAGTCTGCCCCAGCTGCCAGGCCTGGTATAGATCCTCATCAAATTTCCAGCCATCTTGATCAAAAATGCTGTAGAGCGATCTCAGCTCCAACTGGGGTAAATAGCGAAATCGCTGGGTAAACCCATTGCCCCACCGCAGCCGCGAAATCAGCTGGTGATAGCTCCGCTGAATTCTGCGATCGCCCCGGTCATCTGCCCGCTGAATCGTCTGCACGCACTCACGCACAGAAATCACTCCAAATTTGATGTGGGGACTCAGTCCAGTGGTAATTTCAGCACTGGGATAGGACAGCTGCCAGTAGTAGCGATCGGCCTTTTCTCGGAGAAATGTCTGCAGCAGCTGGCGGGCCGCCCGGATACTGCCCTCAGGCGTAGGCTTGCCATCGGCCTGATGCCCCAACTGTGATAGCTCTGGCAGCGTCTCACCGATGGCGTCCTGGGGGACTTCCACCCGTGGGGGAGCTGGTAGCATCGGCGCTGACATTTCCTGATACCACCACTGGCGATACTGTGGATATGCCATCAGAGCGGCACTGCTGGCCGCTGGCTCAAACCAGCGAATTTTCATCTGGGCATCGGCTAAAGCCTGGGTTAGCCGGGCATCTCGCACCCGCCCATAGATCCGTTCGCAGTCGGTATAGCTGTAAATGCCGTCAGCAGCAGTTGCTTTGACCAGTGCCGGCAGCACCTCCACCGGGTCGCCACTACGTAAAATCAACCGCCCCCCTAAATGCCGCAGATCGCGGTCTAAATGGCGCAAACAGTCCACCATAAATGCCACCCGGGCGGATCCAGTCTCAGGGTGCTGCAACAATGCCCGGTCAAATACAAACACCGGTATTACCGCACCACGGCGGGCGGCTCGATAGAGAGGCTCGTGGTCATACACCCGCAGATCACGGCGAAACCATACCAATGTGCGACCTACCATGATCTATCTGCCCAGTCGCTAATTTGCATGGTTCTCAATCAGGTGGCTACTGCGGCTTTTTCATCATAGAAATTTTTTGCGATCGCTGCATCCTCACACCAGCCATCTAGGCCGATTATTTTTAACTTTCTATCATCAACTTAGATCAAATTTAGAACATTTGTACTATTATAGTTTCACGACCTACAGTACGTTTGTCCTATGGCCCATTCTCCACTATATGCTCCCCGCCCTCATCCAGCTCCCCGCCGCCGCCGCCAGACATCCCAACGTTTTGCCTGGATAGTTAGCAGCCTGGCCCTCACGGCCCTGGCCATTGTGCCCAGGGATTTGCTGCCCCAATTTTCCCTGCCGGCGCAGCAACAGTCAGCCCAGACATGGGGCGTCAACCGTACAGACACATCACAGACATGCCAGGCTGTACTCAACAAAGAACAACGTCTTTCCCGCGGTCAGCTTACCCAGTTTTTGGCCATGGCCCAGGAGTCATCCCAAGCAGCTGTCCATGAAACCATTGCTCCGCCTTATTGCACCCTGTCTAAGGGTAACCAGCCAAAACAACGCGAAGCCTATCCCCTAGCCTTTGATCCAGACACCTGGTTTGTGATCAACTACGACCAGGGCATCTACAAAAGCTATGACTTTGTCTTCCAAGAATAATTTTCTTTGAGCAGCAAATTCTAGCATGGTGGTATCGCCGACCATCGCCTCATTTAGACTTCTATTTCTTGAAGTAGCCCATCACAGGCATCCAGCAGTAGATCAATCACATAGTCAAACCCATCAGCACCACCGTAATAGGGGTCTGGCACTTCACGATCAGGGTACTCCCGACAAAACTCACACATTCGTTTCACTTTATGGCCATGCTGTTCCGATGAAGCCAGCGACATAATGTTGCGATAGTTACTGTCATCCATCGCCAGGATTAGATCAAATCGATCAAAATCATCCACCGTAAACTGGCGAGCACGCCCCACTAATTTAATGCCACGTTTTTTAGCGGCAGCCGTCATGCGGCTATCGGGTGGACTGCCAATGTGATAGCTCGATGTCCCTGCTGAATCACAGCTCACCTGTTGCTGTAGCCCCCGCTGCTCTAGCAGATAGTTCATGATGTTCTCCGCTGATGGAGAACGGCAAATATTGCCTAGACATACAAACAACAGCCGTGTAGCCATCACAAAAACTCGCTATACAACGGAATAGTTGACACAGCAAAAGCGATTAGCCGATGCTGCGCTAACCGCTTTTACTAAACCGCTAGCAGCAAGTGAGTAAACGTCGCTACTGGCTGCTAGCAAAATTGAACCCTAACGGTCTAGAGCCCTGGCAGTTGTAAACCACCTGTCAACTCTTCCATTCGCTCACGCATGGTTTCGGTGGATTTCAAATAGGCGTCTCGCATAGCTACAGACACCAGATCAGAGAGCGCCTCTGCCCCTTCATTCATCGCTTCAGGGGAGATCGAAACACGCTTGGGTTCTTGATTGCCGCTGAGGACAACCGTAACTAAACCACCGCCAGCCTGGCCCTCAATTTCCATTTGTTCAAGTTCTTCCTGAAGCTTCTTTGCTCCTTCTTGAACCTGCTGAGCCTTTTTGAAGGCTTCGCTCAGCTCTTTCATTTTCCCAAGACCGAAGCCAAAACCTTGCCCTTTGCTCATAATAGGCGGCCTGATTTTACTAAATTAACTGTCAAACTATAGCATCTGTCAGGCGAGTTGCTGCAAGGTAGCGCAGCGAACTCCCTACTGCCTGCCTCCCCTAACTGCCTAAAAATCTCCTAAAATCTGCACTTCTGGTCTCAGCTGCAACGACCATTTATCATCCACAATGCCCTGAATATGACGGATTAGCTTAAAGATGTCCGTCGCCGTTGCTCCGCCACAGTTAAGAATAAAATTAGCGTGACGTTCAGCGACCTGGGCATGTCCCACCTTAAACCCTTTAAGTCCTGACTGCTCAATCAGCCAGCCGGCACTTTTGGGCTTGGGATTGCGAAAGACACTGCCACAGCTGGGCAAATGATACGGCTGGGTGGAACGGCGTTGTTCTAGGTCAGCAGAGGTTTCTGCCCGGACAGTATTGGGGTCAAATCCAGGCCGTAGCTGAAAGGTGGCTTTGGTGACAATTCTTGGGTCGCTCTGTAGCACAGAGGTTCGATATTTAAATTGCAGATGTTCGGGGGTGAGCGTTTCTAGAGAACCATCAGGGTTCATCACCTCCATGCTGACTAAAATTTCCTGGGTATCACTACCATGGGCCCCTGCATTCATCACCACGGCCCCTCCTACAGTGCCTGGAATACCTATGGTCCAGACCATTCCTTTCCAGCCTTTTTTGGCTACTTTCCAGGCCAGGGTAGCCATGGGCATACCGGCGGCTGCAGTGACTTGCCCTGCGTCATCAAACTCAGTCTGGCGTAAATAGCGACTGCAAAGAACCAAACCGGGTAAACCGCGATCGCTAATTAACAAGTTCGAGCCTGCCCCCAACCGTGTAATTTGCAATCCCTCTGCATTAGCCCATTGCACACAGGCCTGCAGTTCACTGACATCGCGGGGAGCTGCAAACCATTCCGCCGGGCCACCCACCTTAAATGTGGTCAAATTGGCTAGGGGGTACTGAGCTTTGGCAACACAGCCGCTGCTCGTCAGTTGCTTTTCAATGGCCATCTTCTCAAGGTGTGGGTTGCTCAAACGCTGGTCAAGGCTGCTGTTTCCGCCTGTACTGCTTGGTAATCCATCACCTCTGGAATTACCTGATTTAGATTGCCTGCAGTGAGGAAAATTACCAGGTCACCTGGCTCTAAGGTGGAGGCCAGCCTGGCCTTGACATCATCTAAAGTCGCCGCATAGCTCACCTGAGTGTGATATTCGCCAATGGTGCTGGTGACAGCTTCTCCCGTAATGCCAGAAGTATTGGCCTCACCAGCACTGTAAATATCGGTGACAATGACGCGATCAGCATCGCTAAACGCCATAGCAAATTCCTGTAACAGGGTTGTAATGCGACTGTAACGATGGGGCTGAAACACAGCAACAACCCGACGCTGGCTTACAGTAGGCAAAGCTTCAGAGCTTTTGACCTTAGCTGCAGCCAGGGTGACCTTAATTTCGCTGGGGTGATGGGCGTAATCGTCAACAAACAAAATGTCGTTGTGGAAACCCCGACAGTCAAACCGACGTTTTGCCCCCTCAAAGTTAGCCATGATGGCTGCGATCGCATCAAACTCCACCCCTAAGCGTCGAGCTACGGCAACAGCAGCCAGGGCATTGCTCAGATTGTGTCGTCCCAGGATCGCCAGATTTAACGTTCCTAACTTTTGCCCTTGCTCCCAAATCAACGCCGTTGTTCCCTGGGCAGTTTCACAAATATCAGTGGCAATATAATCGGCCCCGGACTCCTGACGCAAACTATAGGTAACTGAGGGCTGAATCTGATTGAGTACAGTCTCACAGTCGGCGCTGCCAATTACCACCTTACATTGGCTAGCAAAGTGCTTAAAAATGCTGACAATCTCATCCAGGGTACTGTAATGATCTGGGTGATCTAGTTCAATGTTGGTGATGATGCCCATAGCAGCCGACAACTTCACCAACGAGCCATCCGACTCATCTGCTTCAGCCACCATATAATCGCTAGTCCCTACATAGGCATTGCCCTGCCAGGCAGATACCTCTCCACCAATAACAATGGATGGGTCAATCCCTGCTTTTAGCAACAGGTAACCGACCATACTGCTGGTGGTTGTCTTACCGTGGGTACCTGCAACTGCGATACCCTTATTTTCATTCATCAGGGCCGCCAAAATATCGGACCGATGAAACATGGGACAGCCAGCATCAACAGCTGCCTTATATTCAGGATTGCTGGGACCAATGGCCGTAGAGCATACAACCTGAGGCAAAATGACACTATCTCCCGAGGCCTGAGTCACCTCAGCAATGTTCTCTGCATCTTGACTCCAAAAGATTTGAACCCCATTTTCCTGCAGACGATTAGTAATGTGAGTTAAGCGTCGATCAGAGCCAGATACAGGCAATTGACGTTTGGCCAGCACATAAGCCAATGCCGACATACCAATACCGCCTACACCAATAAAATGAAATGGCCTACCGTTAAAATCCACCGATCTAGGCATTAAACTCACCTCACACACCACAACTCAGATATTTCAGGCGTATGATAACAGGAATCTATAGACCGGCTGTATGTACACGCTTCAGGCTCCACCGTTTTGCGTAATTTATTGAGCATCTACACTGACTATCGAGTCTTGCCTTCAGAGGATTTCGATCTATCGGAGATCGATCAGAATTTGGCAGGGATTCCCAAGTCTGACTTGTAAGCCTATACCGTGAGCAATTATACTTAATTTCAACATAGGACGATAGTCCAAATTCCTGGGCTTGAGAACCAGACTATTCAAAGATTGAATTGTAATATCTGTGATCTCAGCCCATTTAGACAATGGGATATCATTGTTTTTGCTAACGCAGACGCTAATTTGACGCAGTTGTACGACAGAGGGTAAACGCAGTGATTAGAGTAGCTATCAACGGTTTCGGACGCATTGGGCGGAACTTCCTACGCTGTTGGTTGACCAGAGAAAATTCAGGCTTCGATATTGTTGCCATCAACAATACGTCCGATCCTAAAACAGCTTGTCATTTGCTTAAGTATGATTCTTTGCTAGGTCGTCTTGATGAAGATGTGACCTTTACCGAAGACACTATTACTGTAGGCAGCAAGACTATTAAGTGCTGTTCTGATCGTAACCCCAACAATTTGCCCTGGGGTGCATGGGATATTGACCTGGTAATCGAATCCACCGGTGTTTTTGTCAGCGAAGAGGGCGCACGTCGTCACATCGAAGCAGGTGCTAAACAGGTGCTAATTACTGCACCTGGCAAAGGTGGCAATGTTGATACCTATGTGATTGGGGTCAACTCCGATGATTATGTGCATGGGAAGAACCCCATCATCAGCAACGCTAGCTGTACTACCAACTGTCTGGCTCCCGTTGTTAAGGTGATACATGACACCTTTGGCATAATCAAAGGCACAATGACCACCACCCATAGTTACACTGGCGACCAGCGCATTTTAGATGCCAGCCATCGCGATTTGCGTCGTGCTCGTGCCGCTGCCATCAACATTGTTCCGACTTCCACTGGTGCTGCTAAGGCCGTAGCGTTAGTTATTCCTGACATGAAGGGCCGCCTTAACGGTATTGCAATGCGCGTGCCCACCCCTAATGTGTCTGTGGTTGACCTTGTGGTACAGGTTGAGAAAAATACCATCAAGGAAGAAGTAAACGCAGCCGTCAAGGCTGCCGCCGAGGGTCCTATGAAGGGCGTTCTGGGCTATACCGAGGAGCCTCTTGTTTCCATCGACTACCGTAAGACTGATGATTCTTCCATTGTTGACTCCAGCCTTACTTTGGTAATGGATGGTGACATGGTTAAGGTTGTTGCTTGGTACGACAACGAGTGGGGCTACAGTCAGCGGGTTGTTGACCTGGCTGAAGTTGTTGCCACTAACTGGCCTGCTTAAGCCGCTCCTTTCGCTAATTAATTAAAAAAGCTCCCAGAGAGTTAATCTCTCTGGGAGCTTTTTTAGTTCTCTTGCTTGGATATAATCCACACGCTCGTCCACAGGCTAATACATTAGGATAGGACCAGGGCATATCAACGCCCTTGGGTTTCCATTTCCGCACTGTGATCTAAAATCCTGGTTACTTATCACGACATATTTTGACAGCATCCGTATTTGCAGCAGAAAGACTGCTATTTACCCCCGCCACAGCTAGTTCCGATGCTATTCCTGTAGTTTTTGCATTCCCCAATGATTACACCGTTGGGATTACGAGTTTGGGCTATCAGGTTATTTGGTCTATGTTGGCTCAGCGTAGTGATTTGGCCGTGGGTCGCCTGTTTACCGATATTGCGGATAACCTGCCTGCCAACCCAGAATTGATGGGGTTTTCAGTATCCTGGGAACTGGACTATATCAATATTTTGAATCTGCTGGAACAGCAGCAAATTCCGATTCGTAGCTGCGATCGCACCCACCAACATCCCCTTATTTTTGGTGGCGGCCCCGTACTAACCGCCAATCCAGAACCCTTTGCCGACTTTTTTGACATCATCCTACTAGGGGACGGTGAAGACCTGATTCCCACCTTTATTAACACCTATCGCTCGGTGCGTCATGCCAGTCGTGATCAACAGCTTACGGCATTAGCCCAGGTCCCCGGTATTTACATTCCTAGCCTGTATCAACCGGTGTATGAATCTCCCACTGGCCCCATTAGCCACATTGAGCCTGCCGCAGGAACTCCCCCCATTGTCAAAAAACAAACCTATCGCGGCAATGTACTGCTAGCCTCGACAGTGGTAACCGAAAAGGCCGCCTGGGAGAATATTTTTATGGTGGAGGTGGTCCGTAGCTGTCCAGAAATGTGTCGTTTTTGTCTGGCCAGCTATTTAACCCTACCGTTTCGAACTGCTAACCTAGATCAATCGCTGATTCCCGCCATTGAAAGAGGCTTAAGGGTGACGCAGCGATTGGGGCTGCTGGGGGCATCGGTCACTCAGCATCCCGGTTTTGACGAACTACTGGACTATATAAATCAGCCCGACTATGATGATGTCCGGCTGAGTCTTGCCTCCGTACGCACGAATACGGTCAACGAAAAACTGGCCAGGACCCTGGTCAACCACGGTACTAAGTCCATCACCATTGCCGTAGAAAGCGGCTCAGAACGGGTGCGGGACACCATCAATAAAAAATTAGACACAGCCGATATTGAACGCGCCGTGGTCAATGCAAAAGCAGGCGGTCTAAGCAGTGTAAAACTTTACGGCATGGCCGGTATCCCCGGTGAAACCGACACCGATTTAGAGGCCACCGCCGATATGATGCTACGGCTCAAAAAATCGGCTAAGGGACTGCGGTTGACCCTTGGCTGCAGCACCTTTGTGCCCAAGGCCCACACGCCCTTTCAGTGGTACGGAGTCAATTCTAAGGCCGAAAAACGGTTGAAATTTTTGCAAAAAAAGCTGCGATCGCAAGGTATCGACTTTAGACCCGAAAGCTATAACTGGTCAGTCATTCAGACACTAATTTCCCGTGGAGACCGCCGCATTGGGCCGTTATTAGAGCTCACCCGACACTACGGAGACTCCCTGGGCAGCTATCGTCGAGCCTTTAAAGAACTCAAGGGAACATTGCCCACTCTGGCCTTTTATGTCCACACAGATTGGCCTACGGATCAGGCGTTACCTTGGGATCATTTAGAAGGCCCCTTGCCCAAGGAAACTTTGGTCAAACACCTACAAACTGCTCAA
This sequence comes from Cyanobacteria bacterium P01_C01_bin.118, assembly GCA_039045805.1. GTDB lineage: Bacteria > Cyanobacteriota > Cyanobacteriia > Phormidesmidales > Phormidesmidaceae > Leptothoe. Next base: position 22,339 of record JBCCJR010000008.1, on the reverse strand, counting down.
GCCCATATGGAAAAGCCAGAGTGCGTGGCCCCTTAATGCCCTAAAAAGAGGGGACTCAAATAGTATGACTCTGCTGCTCAACCACAGCACGGGGGCTAACTGTAAATGCAGTATGCTCTTGCCTAAAAAGCGAAGACAGCCTTTTCCAAATAATAAACGGCAGAGTGATGGGCCATAACACCCCGGTAACAACCACAAAGGCCCAATTTAACCCGCTTGTTTTCGACGCAGCGTCATCTTTGAAGAACGCATACAACGCGATCAAAAGAGTAACCGCAGCAGGGAGTACATAGTACAGATAGCTCATAATCAGTCAAACAATCAACGGCAGAGACACACGTTTGTCAATAGTCAAAAAACAGATGCCAGGGCGTCCCCCATAGCTACTCTTTCAGTAATCAAGAGGCTAAATCACCTGTTGATTACTGTTGTACCAGCCCCATTCACTTACCTGATACTGCAAATGCTGAGCCGCCTGCGGCACCGACATTCCAGAGACATCAACCGTAGGTATTTGTTTGCCACGGCGGACCAGATCATGGCGATAAGCACGATCATAATACGTCAAGATAATTGAGGCTGCAGCCGTTAGTTCACCGCTCTTAATGTGATTAACGGCGGCCTGAGTCCGTAATCCACCCAAACGCTTTTGTAAACGCTCCGTAGCGGCAATCAGCTCGTTGGCATTGGCCTGGCCATAGACCCCCACCAAAATATCCAAACGCTCTGTTTCGGAGCGGCGCACCTCAAGGGTATTGGCCGCCTCCATTTGATCCATAATTTCTGCAGGCACACAACATATACCCACCCGTTTACTTTCAGCCTCGATCCATACCGGTCGCTGTGGATCAAACCGTACCCATTGTGCAGCGATCAAGTTTTCATACTGTTCAGTGCTGGGCTGAGGGGGCAGCATCAGGGCTCCGTAGCTGCTGCCCCGATGGTTAGCCAATCCTTCTAAGTCCAAAACCTGTTCGCCCAAATCTCTAAGGGCATGAAGAATATCGGTTTTACCCGTGCCCGTCATTCCTCCTACCACAATGATCGGGAGAGGCCAGGCCAAGGTTTCTCGCACCCAGTGTCGAAAGGCTTTATAGCCCCCCGCCAGCAAGTTGACATCTAAGCCACTGGTTTCCAATAACCAGCCTACGGACCCACTACGCATCCCCCCCCGCCAGCAGTGCACCCGCACCTGACGCTCAAGGGCTAAGACCTTTGCCTGTTTAACTAAGCCAGCCATTTTGGGACCCACGAATTCCAGCCCTAATTCAATGGCGGTCTCCTTACCCTGGCGCTTATAACAGGTGCCCACTTGTGCCCGTTCCTCATCGGAAAACAGTGGAAAACTAACGGCATCAGGCAAATGGCCTTGGGCATATTCTCCAGGACTGCGCACATCCAAAATAGGACCAGGAGCCTGCCAAAACTCATTAATTGGTAGAAGCTGGGTCACCGTAGATTAGTTGAAAAACAATTAGGGACATCACCCAAAAACAATTTCCTGGGGGATTGTTCACCGACAGCCCACTGTATCATCCTCTGATTGTAAAAGGCCCTTGCCCAGCTGTGGCAGACACGACATCACCAATGTGACGGCTATGGCCATAGCCATTTTGGTGCAATGCTGCCAAACAATCACTGACTTGTCCCTGGGGAACCGCCGCTAGCAAGCCTCCCGAAGTTTGTGGATCAAACAGTAGGGGATAGTTTATCTGATGGGGCTGAGGGTTATTTAGATACCGTTCAATCCTTTGATTCCGAGCATGGAGAGAACTTAGATATCCAGCCTCAAAACAGGCATGTACCCCTGGCAGCACTGGCAAATTGGCGAGAGTTAACTCAACCGCCAGTCCCGGCTGCAGCATTTTGTATAGATGCCCTAGCAACCCAAACCCAGTGATATCGGTGCAAGCCACCAAACCCTGCCCTCGGAGACACTGGGCAGCGATTTGATTTGATTGCAACATACTGGTGACAGCGGTCTCAATCCAGCGCCCCTTGGCAGCCCGTTGCATATCCGCTGCAAACAGTACCCCCGTCCCCAGGGGCTTAGTCAAAATCAAACTCAATCCAGACCGCAGATTTTGCTTGGTTAAAACCTCTTGCTCAGACACCCATCCGTTACAGGCAAACCCCAGGGACAGTTCAGAGCCTTCGGATGTGTGGCCACCCACCAGCCAAGTTTGTGAGGGTGCCAACGCCTGATAGGCTCCAGCCATCAGCTGGTATAGGGTCTCGGTTTGGATGGCGTCATCCCCGTAGGGCAGTGTCACCATGGCCAGCACCGTCTGGGGAGTCGCCCCCATGGCAAATAGATCGCTCAAACAGTGGTTGACGCAGATCTGAGCAAATATATAAGGATCATCCACAATAGCGCGAAACTGATCCACTGTTTGTACCGCTAACTTGCCGGTTGGTAGGGCCACCACTGCAGCATCATCAGGGGTTTCTAAGCCTATCTTTACTGGATTGGGCCAATGGTTCATATCTGGGAAATCTGCTCGGGCGCGGCTGAGGGCGTGGCTGAGAACAGAACTCCCCACTTTGGAGCCACATCCAGCACAGTGGAACATGCTGTCGCTCGCCCCGCTGCGGGTAATCGGTTCCATGGTAGGAAACTGGTCAAACAGCGCCATAAACTTGCCATCGATTTGATGTTTCCAACGACGGAACCAAATGGACTCAGCAGACCAGCGCCCCCTGGAGGCAATGGCTCCCCCGGTGCCCAGATCAATAATGTTGAGAAACTGACGCTGGGGTTTAAAGGGTTTGAGGGGTAGTCCCGACAGATAGCGGTACAAATTTCTATAGAGGGGGGGACCCTGACGCACAGCAAACACCCCTGCTTTGGGACGTGAATGATTCACCATGGTGGCGATATCCCCCACGGCAAACACATTTTTGTGGGACAGCGTCTGCAGGGTGTCGTCTACCAAGAGAAAGCCATCTTTATCGGTAGAAAGCGCTGTCTGAGCAATCCAGGGGGCAGCACTGGCATTGGTGACCCAAAAGATGCGATCGCACGTCACCTTAAGACCCGATTCACAGCGCACCTGCACCGACTCCGCCAAACCCGGTTCTACCGCAAAGACCGATTCCGATAGATGGGTGTGGATTTTGCGATCGCGAAAAATCCTAGTCAGCTGTCGTTGAGTAGCGCGACTGCGTCCAGTCGCCAGGCGCGCCCCCCGATGAAACACATGCACATCCGCCTGATGGACCAGCTGTTGCAAACGCACCTGCATATTTAGAGCCAGCTCTACGCCCCCCACCCCACCACCTACAATGCCAATGGTGGCCGCCTGAGCTCCCTCCAGTTGACTTAGATAGCGATGCCAGGTCCTCAATAAATTAGGCACCGGCTTGGCCGGAATAGCATACTCCTGCGCCCCCGGCACCGATACCGTCCCTGGGGTACTGCCAATATCGATGGACAGCACATCGTACCGCATGGGGGGATGCTGACGACAGTGGATAATCTGACGATCCGCATCAATATCCACCACCTCATCCATAATCAATCGGCAATTAGCAAATCGTGTGAGGGGCCGCAAATCGATATGGGATTGGTCAAAGTCATACAGCCCAGAAATGTGGCAAGGCAACATTCCCGAATAGGGAGTATCCACTAGGTTAGTAATCAGCGTCAGCCGCACCCCCGCTGGCAGACCAGCCATACCAATTTTCCGCAACACAATAGCGTGGGTATGACCGCCTCCCACTAAAAATAAATCCGTATGAATCGGTGCTGTAACCTGCATGACTTGCTGTTTATCTAAGGGATGGAGCTGAGCCAACACAGCACCAGCCACGACCATTACAGATAACAGAAAAAAAGGAGGCATGGGTGAATTTTCCCTGAAAGAACCCTTAGCCCGACGCTTGGCCAGCAAACCACCGCTCAAAACTCAAAATTCAAAACTATCTAACTTGCCACCAATTCTTGAAAGCGTGGATCGCTCTTGAGTTGACTAAACGCTGTCTCTTGGCTTGCCATAGCAACCCATTGACCAGGGTTAAGGGCCACGGCTTTTTGTAGTGCTAACAGCGCAAAGTCATCCGCCTGCATTTTGGCATGGCAATAGGCTTTGAGATACCAGGCCAGGTCCAAATCCATTTTTAAGGCCACCGCCTGGTTGAAATTAGCAATTGCGGGGCGAAAATCCTCCAACAGCATCAACGCTAACCCACGCCTGACCCAGGCTTCGTAATAGTCGGCCTGTAGCTCGATGGCTTTGGTATAACATGCGATCGCGTTTTGAGACTGGCCCTGGTCATCAAATACCATACCCTTCTGATACCAAGCGGCTGGGTCCTGTGGCGGGTTCATGATCGGCCTCCCATAAAACAATACGTCGCTACCTACATGCCAATACTCCTCCTATGGCAGTTAGCCACCAAATAATCTTGTGTTTACTTTAAGGAAGTTATGTGCAATTCCGAGAAATTGATGTACATTAGCGAGCAAGTTCGTCAATTGGCGAACAAGGTCGTTGTTTTAACACATACAATCACCAGTAGCGCGTGGTCATTGATTCACAATAACCATCAGGCAGAACCATTATGGCTTCGCAATTACCCCATTTCACCTGATGATGCTAAACGCCTGGGAAAATTTTAAAGCAGCCCGTCTTTCTCGATTCTCTGGATGATATGTCTGGACATACCAAACCTAGTTTTGCCAAATCTGTTTCTATCAAAGGACTTGCCCAGACTCTAACCAAGCTCCTGAAACATCGCTTTAAACAAACGTCCAAAAAAACTATGGTGCGGCGACGGCGCTCATATATCTACGCCCGCCTGCTGTTAATTGGCGGTTTGTCCCTATGGACCATCACGGGGCTAATCCTTCCCGCCCAGCGTCGTTCCGTCAAAGCCGCCGAAATTGAGCTAGCCCGAGCCAGTAATCCCTGGAGTTTCGCTTCATTTCCAGTGGAAAACTTTCAAGCTTACACATCTCCCTTTGGCTATCGTCAGTCCCCCTACGGTGGGAAACAATTTCACTATGGCTTAGATATCGCTGCCCCACTAGGCAGCTACATTCGCAACTGGTGGGAAGGGCAGGTGATCGAAGTTTCAGACGATAGCGCCTGTGGCACATCCATTGTCATCGAATCCGGCGACTGGCAGCACATTTACTGTCATATGCAGGGCTATGTTACCTACGAAGGGGGTAGACGAGTGATAGTTGACCCCGATGGCAATATTCGCATTCGAGAGGGTAGCAATATCAGCACGGGGCAACCCATTGGGCGAGTGGGCATGACTGGCCGCACTACCGGCCCTCACCTACACTGGGGTTTGAAATTTGAAAGCAGCTGGGTTGATCCGGCCATGGTGTTGCGCGCTATGTATGACGACCAGCAAGCCATCCGCTAGCAATCAATAGGTGTAAGGTGACCGCAGCAGCGTGAAGTCTGATTGCATCACCGACATGGCAAACTTAGTACCATCTTCAGACTTGGGTGCCCTATATGTCCCAGTCTTTATGATCTGCAGCACAATCTATCCACCAGCCAAGATGTTATCGTCTAGCTAAGGCCATCCTTGCGAGTGGCTGGGGTATCTTACAGCTGTACCCACTGTTCGACAACATCCCAACTAACTATGACTGCTCCCATGTCTGACACCGAAAACACTCGCGCTGTTGTTCGTTCTCAAGAGCCCGACCCACAGTACGAACTTCCTTGGAACCGTGAAGGTGAATTTGAGATAGAGGCGCTTATTTTAAGTCAAAGTAAAAATGACTTGCTAGTAAAAGTTAAAACCGACCATGGTGAAAATCACCTCACCATTTTGGGCTTTTTACCAGGACGGGTTTCAGGCCAGCGCTGGCGCTTAGAATGTCTGCGTTCTTCCGGTCGAATTGAGCTGCTGGATGGCGAGCCCCTCCAATAGGTCTGACTCTAAATCTGCATTAGCAGCAGCAATTTGGGCCAGATAAAACATTGCCTCTGCTTCAAGCAAGGGCAATGTACATGGGGTTTAAAGTACGTTGTGACTTAATTTGTATGGCTAGATGGGGCCTAAATCAGAAAAAAAATTTAGGCCGTTGAGCAATTACTTATTAACAGCGGGGATGTCAATATACTCGCTAACAATTCCCCGAAATTCTTCCCCATCGATGGTCTCCTTTTCTACGAGTCGGTCTACTAACCGATCCAGTAGTGAGCGGTTGGTTTTAAGCATAGAGCGGGCCTGATCGTAGGCCGTCATAGCAATCTCACGTACCCGCTGGTCAATTTTGGCAGCCATCTCTTCTGAATATTCTGAACGCTGCATCAAATCGCTACGTCCCAAAAAGATAGCGCTACTGGGCGATTCCATAGCAAACTTACCCAGTTCTGACATACCAAAACGAGTAATCATCTGGCGGGCAATATTAGTCACCTGCTGAATGTCGTTAGCGGCACCTTGAGTCACCTCGTCAGCACCAAAAACAATCTCTTCAGCTGCCCGCCCCCCCAGGGCCATGGTAATACGGTCAATCAATTCAGCATAGGAAATCAATCCATCATCCACCCGGTCTTCCTTGGGCAGATAGCTGGCAAACCCGCCCACTCCTCCAGAGCGGGGAATGATAGTAACCTTTGCCAGGGGATCCGAGTGCTTGAGCATGGTACTGACCAGGGCATGCCCCACTTCGTGGTAAGCGATGAGCCGCTTCTTTTTACTATCCAGCAAAGGCGTTAGGGTGAGACCAATGGTCAGGCGATCAATAGCATCGTCAATTTCCGCCATGGTGACAGCATCTTTGCGGCGACGAGCAGTCAAAATGGCCGCCTCATTTAGTAGGTTAGCGAGCTGAGCACCAGAGAATCCAGGGGTGCGGCGAGCAATCTCATCTAAATTGACATCATCTGCAATCTTTTTATCGCGAGCATGGACATCCAGAATGCCTAATCGGCCTTTGTAGCTCGGCAAATCAACCGTAATCTGACGATCAAATCGCCCCGGGCGCAACAGGGCAGCATCTAACACATCAGGACGGTTGGTAGCCGCAATTACGATAATGCCGCTATTCCCCTCAAATCCATCCATCTCCGTCAGTAGCTGGTTGAGGGTTTGTTCTCGCTCGTCATTACCCCCACCAATACCCGCACCCCGCTGACGCCCCACGGCATCAATTTCGTCAATGAATACAATACAGGGGGAATTTTCCTTCGCCTTTTTAAACAGGTCACGAACGCGGGACGCCCCCACCCCCACAAACATTTCCACAAATTCTGAGCCAGAAATACTAAAAAACGGCACCCCAGCCTCTCCAGCAATGGCCTTGGCCAACAGGGTCTTGCCTGTTCCTGGCTGACCTACCAGCAGTACTCCCTTAGGAATCCGAGCACCAATCGCGGTAAATTTTTCAGGATTTTTGAGAAAGGTGACCACTTCCTGTAGTTCTTCCTTCGCCTCTTCGATACCGGCGACATCGTCAAACATCACCCCCGTTTTTGCTTCCATCTGAAAACGGGCGCGGGACCGACCAAAATTCATGGCACCACTGGCAGAATTGGCAGACCGCCGCAAAATCATCAGCAGTGCAAACACCACTATCAACGCCAGCAAGGCGTTAACCGCCAACCCCGTCAGCGCACTGTTGTCTGACCGTTCTAAAACCTCGTAGTCCACCCCGCTACTGCGCAGCTTTTGCAGCAGCCGCTGGTTATAAACATCGTTGGCAAATAACGTCACCGGGCGCAGTGGAGCGTTGTCATCCTCCCCTTTGATGCGCACATTCGCCACACCTCGCAGGTTATCTAACTCAACCCGCTGCACCTCGCCATTATCGAGCTTCTTTAATAGCTGGCCGTAGGTAAGCTCAGTCTCTTCGGTTCCCTCTACCTGAGCAATCACAGCCTGGGGGGCGATCAGCGGGGCCGCTAGCAAACTTTGTAGCAAAAACCAGCCAGTGGCTAGGGTACGGGTGGCGCGACGACTAAGAGGGGCGGCGGGGCGGATAGTAGGTTTATTCATACAAAAGGCAGACAACTAATAGTTAGGCTAAGAATAACTAGTACTGGAATCTAGAAGGTATTTCGGGCAAACCAGCAGCAGGGTTTGCACACCCAACAGCGCAACTATACTGAGTTCCCACCTTGCCTTCCTAGCTAGATACTCTTCTTTCGAAAGTGCAAGTTCTTGACAAAGTGTTAAATCAATACATCCAGTTTAGCGTTCTAATCCTCAAACCTGGGGACGATTCTCAACATCCTCAGCAACGCCTTTTTTAAGACACTCTGGCCAGGGTGACAACAGCATTCTGCCCCCCAAACCCAAAACTGCTACACAGCACATGATTGATAGGGAAAGACTGATTCCCACGATGCACAAACCTGAGGTCAAACTCAGGCCGCTTTAGGCCCACACAAGGGGGTAGAGTCTGGTGCTGGAGAGCCAACAGACTAAAAATCACCCCAATTAAACCAGCTGCCCCCAGGGTATGCCCAGTAGCTCCCTTAGTAGAACTCACTACGGCCCCTGGAAAAAGCTGTTGAATCATATGGGCTTCATTGGCATCATTGAGGCGAGTGCCCGTGCCATGGGTATGAATATAGTCGATAGCTTCCGACTGTAGCTGGCTGCGTTTCAAACACTGCTGAGCTACAGACAAAGGGCCATCCTGTCGCGATGAACTGATGTGATAAGCGTCATTACTCAAACCAAATCCAAGAATTTGACCATAGGTGGGTTTACCGGTGCTGGCAGCCCTGGACTCTAGCACCACGGCTGCTGCGCCTTCCCCCAGAACCAGACCGTTGCGATCGCAATCAAAAGGATAACAGCCCTCCCTCGCCATTGCCTTCATCCGCTGAAAACCTGACAGTGTCAGGGGCGTAATTGGCGCATCCACCGCTCCAACCACCACCCGCTGGCACTGCCCCGTCTGCAACAGCATATATCCCTGAAACAGCGCCCAGATTCCCGTTGCACAGGCCGCCATCGGAGCTAAAACAGGTCCCTGACAACCAAGCAGCCGGGCCATCTGGCCAGACAGCTGACAGGGTAGAGCCGATAACCAATTTTCCAAAGATCGATGATCTTGGGCCATAGCCTCCCATCGGTTGAGGTAGCCACGACTGGACCCTACCACGACACCGCAGTCTTCGACTGGGAGTGACAATTGAGCATCAGCAACAGCTGCCTGTATCGATGTTGTCAGCAGCGGCTGCGGATCGGCAGGTGACTTATCCATCATCGCCAGGGGCATCGGCGGCAAAGAGACAAAGGGCTGGCGTAATGCGATCGCACTTTTACCTGCCAGCAAATTTGCCCAAGTAGTCTGTGTCGTTTCCCCTAAAGCCGTCCACAACCCTACACCGGTTACGACAACATCAACCATCGGGCCAGCCTGACACCTCACCCACTACTCAGTAATCAATTCATCCGCGCCCTCAAGAACCACAGCCGACTCCAACACATCCCCTTGCTGGATCGCATCGACCACATCTAATCCCTCGGTCACATACCCAAACACAGCATAGCTACCATCCAAAAAGGGCAAATCGGCTAATGCAAAATAAAATTGCGATGAGGCCGAATCAGGAAACTGAGACCGAGCCATCGCCACCGCACCATGGGTATGGGATAACGCTGGTTTTGCCGTTTCCCCAGATGCTTCAAATGTTTGCCCATAGAGGGGCTGATCGGCCCCTGTAGGCAAAATTTCCAAAGGGATCAACCGTTTTTCCTGGGTATCAGGATCCACAAATCCACCTGTCCCCAGCTGTTGTACAGGCACTGACGGATCTGTACTTTGAGGATCACCCCCTTGCACTACAAAGGGCTGAGGCTCCCGCACCACCCGATGAAACACAGTGCCATCGTAGACACCACGATCCACCAAATCCACAAAATTACCTGCCGTAATCGGAGCCTTACTACCGTCCACCTCAACAACAATACGGTCACCATTTACCACCAATTCAATGGTGGCAGTCCCTTCCAATCTGGCTAACCCCTCTGGTATTGAAGCCTCAGCCACCTCAGTCGGTTCGGCAGGCTTCGGCGAAATAGGCTCCGCTGAAGCAGACTCGGCTGAATCAGTTGTGCCAGCCGCACAGCTCACCATCAACAGTGCTACCACCAAACCAATGGCCCACCTGATACGGAAACCAAAAACCATAACGATCAAATCCTTTGTTGTTGAAAGGCACCATATCTTGTCACAGGCACCCAACCTTTTCAAGTTCACAGACCCTAGAGCAAATCAATAACGTTTTTTACAGTCCCTCTAAAGGTACCTGCAAAAAGCGCGCCAATTCTGCCCCCTGATTCTCCACAGCTGTCAGCGATATGGGTTGACCAACGCGGGTTAGCGGAATATCTCCCTTACCTTTCACTCTGAGATAAAGCGCTCGTTTAGGATTCAGGCCTTCGCGAATCTCCACCCGTATGGCCGTAATCGAATTGAGGGGATACCTAAAATCAATTGTGCGATTTTTTCCTGGAAACCCCCACCGGAAAATTTGAGCTTCCTGGGTAGTCTTGTCAAATTGGTTATGCCCTCCCCCAACATTCCACAGACAGAGTAACCACAGATAAAACGACAGCAGTAACGCCACTGAGCCATAGAAGCACATCACAATCCCCTGGGGAATAAAGATCAGCTGCGTTGGATCAGCAAAGGGTAAAAGATTAATACCGGTATAGCTAGAGAGACCTGCTAACAAGAAGCCAGAACCTCCAATCGTCGTTACCGCCGCCCACCAGTAATTGCTCCAACGACGAGAGCCCAATACTTCACGACGTAGGGTTATATCCTTTTCAGTTGCGTCAGCAATAGTTGCTTTAGAAACAGCCATGTTAATTAATAGAATTATTTAAAGGGGCCTTGCAATTTAACCCCAAACCATCACTGCCCAAACATCGACTTCAACGAGACGATCAGCAAAAACGATGCCTGACAGTACCCAGACACCTATCAGGCTATCAAGTATCAGAGACGAACACACCACCTGGCACTAAATATCTTTACCTCCCATATTTAACAACGATAGTCATTGTCTTAACCTTCCAAAAGGCTACGGGTTCTGATAGTATTTTCTTAACTTTTGCAACGTTTAAAACCCACTGCTGATACCCAACTGAGCCAGGGTTAATAGGCTCGTTGATTGGTTTCACATAAATCTGTTAACTGTTTTCATAAGAGGACTCCATGACCAGTCAGCCCAACCGCGTGGTTCTAATTGGTGTTGCCGGTGATTCAGGATGTGGAAAATCTACATTTTTGAAGCGTCTGAGCGATCTTTTCGGCGAAGAGTTTATGACAGTCATCTGTTTGGATGACTATCACAGTTTGGATCGCAAGCAGCGCAAAGAAGCTGGGGTGACGGCCCTTAATCCAAAGGCAAATAACTTTGACCTGATGTATGAGCAAATCAAGGCTCTGAAGTCAGGCGCGCCTATTGATAAACCCATCTACAACCACGAAACTGGTCTGCTCGATCCTCCCGAGCGGGTCAATCCAAACCATGTTGTTGTCATTGAGGGTTTACACCCTCTCTACGATGAGCGAGTCCGCGAACTGCTTGACTTCAGCGTCTATCTCGACATTAGTGACGAAGTTAAGATCGCCTGGAAAATTCAGCGCGATATGGCAGAACGTGGTCACACTTATGAGGACGTTCTTGCTTCTATCCAGGCCCGTAAGCCTGACTTTGAAGCCTACATTGATATTCAGAAGCAATATGCCGATGTGGTTCTTCAAGTGTTGCCCACTAACTTGATCAAGGACGACAAAGATCGCAAGATTTTGCGAGTCCAAATGATTCAGAAGGAAGGCATCGAAGGGTTTGAACCCGCTTATCTCTTTGATGAGGGCTCAACCATCAACTGGGTACCCTGTGGCCGTAAGCTCACCTGTTCTTATCCAGGTATCCGCATGGCCTATGGCCCTGATACTTACATGGGTAACGAGGTATCGATTTTAGAAATTGATGGCCAGTTTGAAAAACTTGAGGAGCTCATCTACGTTGAAGAGCACCTCAGCAATATCTCCACCCGGAGCTACGGTGAAATGACCGAACTACTTCTCAAGCATCGAGAATATCCTGGCTCTAATAATGGTACCGGGCTATTCCAGGTGCTAGTCGGGCTAAAAATGCGTGCTACCTACGAACGTCTGACGAGCTCAGTCGCAGGTGTAGCCGCTGCTGTGTAAGTCATTTGCTCCATGGCAATTTCAATTTAAGTCAATCTCGTTTTGATACCGTTTTGCTCAGCTGTAGCAAAACGGTATTTTTTTGGATGGGATGAGCTAACCAAAGGGAGTTCAGCCAGGGTATTGATGTCATTTCCCGGATCGATTAGGGAATGCTATAGTGGCTCCTATGCTTTTACAGAGATTGATCGAGCTGCCTGTTTTGGCAAGTAAAGAAGTTTACTTTCGATAAAGCGCAAAAAAGCACCTCAAAAATACAGCGATCCCGTTGCATAAAGCTGAATGGCACGAGAAAATCCTGAGGGACTTAAATACTGGCAGAATATTGACAGTAACGATATTTTTGACGGCCTGATTTTTCTCTAAAATTCACAATTTCACAGTTAGCATGGCTTCAGGTTCTCATCTCAGCAGCATCCTCATTGTCGAAGACAGTCAAGGCCGACGGGAAATCGTCCTCGATAGCTCTGTTTATTCCGTTGGTCGCGATGCAAAATGTGACATTCGCCTTGCATCGCAGTTTGTCTCCAGACACCATGCAACTTTAGTTCAGCTGCCTAGAGACGACGAAAGCTATTACTACCGGATCGTTGATGGGAATCTCAAGGGTAAACCTAGTGCTAACGGCATGCTCATCAACGGGCGCAAGCTACAGGCCCATGACTTAAAGAATGAGGACGAGATTGTGTTTGGTCCTCAGGCAAGAGCCATTTACTATCAGCTTAAGCGTGACACCACATCAACTGTCCCTCCGGACGAATTTGATATCACGCTCATTAGTCCAAATATGATTGATGAAGACGAGGAAGGTTAAAGCCCCAAGGCTCTATTACTCACTGCTAGTGATGAATTGTCACTAACAGGCCTCTTTTTCAAAGCATAGACTTGGCGACCGACTAGCTGGCCTGACGCTCAATCGCCTGATTAACCAACTGAAAAACCTTATGGCAGTGGTTGTTGGTCTTTAGGGGTAGCTCTTCATTCTTAACTACCAGGTTAACAGTGGCTGCAGAAGCCTCAGCTACTGGAGTATCTTTGTCAGTAGAACCGATCAGGACTTCAACCGTCGCTAATTGGCTGTAGGAAACCATACCGGGGCGCTCCTTTGCCATCATGTAATCACCATCTTGATAAACCAAATGGAGACCACATGACTGAAGCACGTCTGGCAGAGATTCCCGAAGATTATTAGCAGGAAGAACGCTTACGAAAAGGTTGGTATACCGGGCCATAGAAAAAACTCTAGAGCTACTGAACAATATCAGAATCTACAGTGTGAAACGGTGTGAAGCGGTAAATTTCGAACTAAATGAAGATATACCAGGAACAAGCCCTCCTTAAAGAGAGCTAACCTCCCAATAATCCTAGCAAGCTCAATAAATGGTCTGCATCCGCTTTTACCTTATCTAAGGAACATTAGACATTTTAGGATAATTACAGATTACCCCTAGTCGAAAGGCATTGAGTTTTATGTCAATAATACCCCTCTAATCAACCTTCATGTATAAGACCATTTTATTGTTCAATATCTTGACAGGTATTTGTACTGCCTTATAGCAGCCTGCTGGATGTGCTCCTTGGCTATAAACTGCTTTAAGAATTCTTTAGCTACCTTAGGGCCAACTTACTGAGATAGCATAGGTCGGGTAGCTCAATGCTATTAAGTAACCATGCAGGGTAAACTCATTGTTTTTGAGGGAATTGAAGGGAGTGGTAAGACCACGCAAATTAATCATTTACGCCAATGGCTAGAGCATACACTGGTCAAACCCAAACTACGTGATTGGCCGACGGGGGTTGTCGTTACCCGTCAACCAGGAGGCACAAGTATTGGCCAGCAAATTAGACAGGTATTGCTACAGCCCAACGCAGGTTCAGACAGCTTAACCAGCACCTCAGAATTACTGCTCTATGCGGCTGACCGCGCTCACCATGTGGAACGTATTTTGGTACCGGCTCTGAACGCAGGCCAGATCGTACTTTGCGATCGCTACACCGCTTCTACCATTGCCTATCAGGGCTATGGCCGCCAGCTTGACCTCAACCTGATCGACACCCTCAACGCTATTGCCACCGGAGATCTTAGCAGCGATTTAACCCTGTGGTTAAAACTAGACGTCACCATCGGTCTACAACGGATGAACGCTCGGGGAGAAGCCGACCGAATTGAGCAAGCTGGCATCGAGTTTCACCGCCGAGTCCATGGGGGATTTGCCGCTCAAGCCAAACAGCAGGAGCACTTTATACCAGTAGATGGCAGCTTGGACCAAACAGCCGTCGCCGAGCAAATTCAAGGGATCGTTTCGACCTATTTACAGCAGTGGTATGGCCTCTAGCATGTCCCTGGCCCAGGAGCTATTGCAAAAGTTTGTGCACATCGTTGGACAAGCTCAAGCTGTTGAGTTGCTAGTGCAAGCCACTGTGCGAGAACGTATTGCTCCCGGTTATTTATTTGTGGGTCCAGATGGTGTGGGACGCAGTCTGGTGGCTCATACCTTTGCAGCAATGCTACTCAGCGATGGTCAGGAATCCGCAGAAAACCTAAAACGACGTATCCAGTCCCGTAATCATCCGGATCTCTTATGGGTTGAGCCTACCTATTTACACCAAGGTAAATTATTGACCGCTATAGAAGCTCAGACTGCAGGTATTAAGCGTCGTGGCCGACCACAAGTACGACTAGAGCAAATTCGAGACATTGCCCGTTTTTTAGGACGTCCCCCGCTAGAAGCTAGCAGATCTGTCGTGGTGATCGAGGCCGCCGAACTGATCGCCGAAGCAGCCGCCAATGGTCTACTTAAAACCTTGGAAGAACCCGGTAAAGCCACTCTTATCCTGATCGCCCCTGACCAGCAGGCCCTATTACCCACCTTAATCTCCCGCTGCCAAACGATTCCATTTCGACGATTAAGTCCTACGGATCTTGCTCAGGTGCTCACCCAAACGGAGCATCAAGAAATTTTGGACTATCCAGAGGTTCTCGGTTTAGCCCAGGGCAGTCCAGGGAGCGCGATCGCAAGCTATCAACAGCTTCAAACCATCCCCAACGAACTTCTCCAGCAAATTAGCCATCCGATTCCTGACATTCGCAGTGCCCTGGAGCTGGGCCGCCAAATTGCCCAAACTCTGGAGCCAGAGTCCCAACTCTGGCTGCTGGATTATCTCCAACAAAGCCGTTGGCAGCAAGGCCATAGTCAAGGTATGGAGCAGTTAGAACTGGCTCGTAAACAGTTACTTCGATATGTGCAACCACGTCTCGTGTGGGAAGTAACATTAATGAATTTGATTTAGATGGGCAATAGCGCAGCAAACTCATTAGCAACAACTTTTCTATAGACGAACTAAACTAGGTAAATTGGCTTGTAAGCCTTGTATAACTACCAACACCAAAGAGGAACAAACGCTCCGTATGGTGACCCAGTCTGCTCAACGCCCCTTCAAAACAAAAAGTTTTTGGATTGGAATAGCATTGCTTTTATTGGCGGGCAGTGCATCCCTATTAGCGCTGCGCTCAGTGCGCCAGTCTCGTCAGGCAGCCCTAGAAGAAGCAGCTAAACCACCACCAGAGCGGGTAGATGTGGCAGCCCTTGGCCGGATTGAGCCCAAAAGTGAAGTCATTGATATTGCTGCTGCTGAAACCGGTGTGCTGGCCAGAATGCTGGTAGAAGAAGGCACCCAAGTTGAGACTGGGCAAATATTGGCTGAGTTAGACATGTATGAAGTGCGTCAGGCCGAACGGAACTATGCCGCGAGTCAATTGGCAGACGCCCGGCGCAAATTAGAGGCAGAACGCGGTCTTGGAGCAGCCCGCATTGCTGAAGCCAACACACAAGCAGGGCAAATTGACCAACCCCAAATTCAAGCGATTGAAGCCCAGGCTGCCGAGATTCGTAGTTTAGAATCCCGACTAGCGCTGGCCAAAATTGACCTGGCACGATTTGAAAGTCTACTAGCCCAGGGAGCCATCACCCAGCAAGACTTTGACCGTCAACAGACAGAGGTGGATGAGCTCACCAGCAACATTGCCAATGCAGTTGCCACCAAAACTCAGCTAGAGCTTGCTCGTAATACGGCTCTAGAAAATGCTGCCGCCCAAGTATCTATGGCAGAAGCTGATTTACAGCTGGCCGCAGTGGAAACCAATGTAGAGTCAGCCCAGCAAAATCTGGCACTAGCCGAAGCCAGACTTAACCGCACCGTCATCAAAGCCCCTTCCACCGGCCAAATCCTGGATATTTACATCAGGCCAGGGGAAGCGGTCTCCAACAATCGGCTGATGTCTATGGGCAACACCGATGAAATGTATGTGGTCGCCGAAGTCTATGAAACCGATGTCGGTCTGATCAACGTCGGCCAAAAAGCCACCATTACTAGCCGCAACGGAGCCTTTGAAGAAACCCTGACTGGCACAGTCGAAACCATTGGACTGCAGATCTTTAAAAATGATGTGCTAGATGATGACCCCGCCGCCAATGCCGATGCTCGCATCGTGGAGGTGCGTATCGCGGTGGATCAAGATGACGTCGTGGCAATGCTAACCAACCTTCAGGTCGATGTACTCATTGATATTAAAGCTGAGACAGTCTCTGGAGAGGGCTAATCATGGCTCAACGGGTATCAGTAGCCTGGTCAAACTTAATGCACGAGCGTACCAGGTTGGGTGTGGCGATCGCAGGTGTGGCCTTTGCCGTAGTCCTGATCTTTATGAATCTGGGTTTTATGGGAGCCCTGATCGCCACTGCCACCAACTTCTACGAAGAGTTCAACGCTGAAATATTCTTAATCTCCCCAAAAACCCTGGAAATCAGTACCTCCACCGCATTCCCTCGGGAACGACTTTACCAGGTTGCTGGAGTGGAGGGAGTGGAGCGCACCATGCCACTGTACAGCGAATATCTACTATGGCGAAATCCAGAAACCGGTGTCAGTCGTGCCATTTTCACCTACGGGATAAATCCCAATGACCCCGTCTTTCTGATGCCTGAACTGCAGGGCAATGAAGCCCGCCGACTGCTCAGTCAGCCCGACATCGTCTTTTTTGATCGGTTCTCCCGACCAGAATATGGTCCCCAGGACATTGGCACCACCACCGAAGCCGACCGTCGTCGCGCTACCATCGGCGGCACCTATGTCCTGGGTGGGGGGTTTGCCGCTGACGGCACTCTGATCATGAGCGATCAAAATTTTGTCCGATATTTAGAGCCCCGCCCCCTTAGTCAGATCAATGTGGGACTGGTGAAACTAAAACCGGAAGTCTCCCCTGAAAAAATGGCAGAAACCATGCGATCGCTTCTACCCGCCGATGTGGAAGTTTACACCAAAGCCGATATTATCCAGCACGATGCTGACTATTGGCTGGAGTCCACCTCTATCGGCTTTATCTTTAGCATGGGGGTAATGGTGTCCTTTGTAGTGGGGGCGGTAATTGTCTATCAAATTTTATTTACTGATATTCGCGATCACCTACCCGAGTACGCCACCATGAAAGCCATGGGATATCGCTCCCAGTACTTGTTCAAGATCGTTTTACAAGAAGCAATTTTTCTAGCCGTTCTCGGCTACATCCCTGGTCTTGCCGCTGCCCTTGGGCTGTATCACCTGACCTTCACTGCCACCGCCGGCACCCTACCTGTTGCCATGAATGGCGGTCGCGTTCTCTTTGTTTTGTTTCTGACATTGTTAATGTGTAGTCTATCGGGGCTAATTTCCGTCAGAAAAGCCGTCACCGCTGATCCCGCTGAAATCTTTTAATGAGTACTCGACAAACTCAATGATTAAACGGATTCCCCTGGCCTGGCTCAATCTCACCCATGACCGTCGCCGTTTTGCCACATCTCTAGCGGGGGTAGGATTTGCTGTCCTGCTGATGTTTATGTTCAACGGGTTTATGAATGCCCTCTATGACAGTCAGCTACAGTTGCTCAATCGATTTAATGGCGAAGTCATCATCGTCAATCGGTTACGCACCAACATGTTTGTTCCCAGAGCATTTGCCCGCCGAAGGCTTTACCAGGTCCGTGCCTTTGAGGGAGTGCAAGCTGCCTATGCCATGTACATCAGCGAAGTGAACTGGAAAAATCCGGATAGTCGCGAGTCACGAGTCGTCAGGGTAATTGCCATCAACCCCGATGAACCCGTGCTAAATATTCCTGAAATTGGCACCCACCGTCAGCAGCTCAAATTACCTGAAACTGCGCTGATGGACACTCAGTCCCGGTCAGAGGTAGGCCCTATCGAAGCCGGTATCATCAGCGAACTAGCCGATCGACGGATTCGTCTGGTAGGCACCTTTACCATGGGCACCGATTTTGCCTCAGGCAATGGCAATCTGCTTATGAGCGACCAAAATTTTCTGCGCTACTTTGCTGACCGAGGTCCCCAAGAAGATCAACGCAGCTTTGCCACAGTGGACATTGGTGTCGTGAAGCTAGTCCCTGGCACCAACGTGGAACGCATAGTCAGTACTCTGCAGGACAGTCTTCCGAATGATGTTCTGGTGATGGCCCGCGATGGAGAAAACGGCTTTGTTGTTCGCGAGCGTAAATACTGGCAAGAAAACACCAACATAGGCTTTGTATTTTCCCTACTCACCAGCATGGGCTTTTTTGTGGGGATTATCCTGGTCTACCAAATTCTCTACACTGATGTTGCCGACCACTGGGCCGAATATGCCACCCTAAAAGCGATGGGCTATAAAAATGGATACCTCCTAGGGGTGGTCATGCAGGAAGCTTTGATTTTGTCGGTACTGGGCTTTATTCCAGGTGTTTTAGTCAGCCAGCTGCTCTACCGAGCAGCTGGCAACGCTACCGGTCTATTTTTCCAAATGACACCGGAACGCATTGTAAATCTTTTGATCGCCACCTTCATTATGTGTTTAGTGTCGGGTGCGATCGCAGTTCGAAAAGTCCAAAATACCGACCCAGCAGACGTTTTCTAAAAGATTCATACAAAACAAATGTTGAGCTAGGGTAGGAACATGTTCAAAACTCAGCCAAAATCTACATTTGATCCA
The DNA here is from genome assembly GCA_039045805.1 of Cyanobacteria bacterium P01_C01_bin.118. Classification (GTDB taxonomy): domain Bacteria; phylum Cyanobacteriota; class Cyanobacteriia; order Phormidesmidales; family Phormidesmidaceae; genus Leptothoe. Next base: position 3,167 of record JBCCJR010000008.1, on the reverse strand, counting down.
CCAAGGGATGACCTCGCAGTTCACATCCAACATCTCAAATATTCCTTTGGTGTGGATGATTTGAGCAAACAGGTACTGTTTGATATATCCCTAGAGTTGCCCAAGGGTCAGATCGTAATCCTCACCGGACCATCAGGTTCAGGAAAGACCACATTGCTCACATTGACAGGAGCACTAAGACATCTACAATCAGGCAGTCTCCGCATCCTGGGCAAAGAACTCGTAGGTATGAGCGAAGGAGCCCTAGTCAAAGTGCGGCGCAGTATTGGCTTTATCTTTCAGGCCCACAACTTATTTGAGTCCCTTACAGCCAGCCAGAATGTAGAAATGGCGGTTGAGCTTACAGGAAATTTCTCTTCAAAACGAGAACAGGCAGTGGCTATGCTGAGTGCCCTGGGGTTATCTGACCGAGTTGATTACAAACCCAAATCCCTCTCCGGCGGACAAAAACAGCGGGTGGCCATTGCCCGTGCTTTAGTTAACCATCCCAAACTAATTTTGGCCGATGAACCTACCGCTGCCCTAGACAAAAAATCAGGGCGAGATGTGGTGAACTATCTGCACACCCTATCGCGAGAAGAAGGCTGTACTGTACTTATGGTGACCCACGACAACCGCATTTTAGATGCCGCCGACCGCATTATTAATCTGGTGGATGGTCGCCTGGAATCAGACAGCACTATCAACGCCTTCATCCAAAGCAAAACCAAAGAAACTCTTACAGAAGTCAGCGCCGACATGTTCATTATGTGATGGCTTGAGAATACCTATGCAATTTACCAATGGAGCCCAAGAGCTTACCTATGAAAGAGTTCAAGCATATCTCAGCAACAGCCCATTTAAGCAAACCGTGCGGGCTAGCACCGAACAACCTTATTTTGACCTGTTCTACCAAGACACCACATTAATTGAGCTATATGTACTGCCCTGGAACACCCATCCCTACACTGACATGGAACTGGCCATTGTTCGAGCCAGCAGCTGTGTTGCCCTTGGTTGTGGGCCAGAGCTAGACCTATTGAGATTTCTGCTAGACGAAAATCGAAAAATGCGTTTTGGCTCGTTTCAAACCAATGAAGCCGGTACCGTTTTCTTTGCAAATCGCATTTTGGGGGGCAAACATATGGATCCAACCGAGTTAGAAGTGTGTTTACTGTCGGTAGGTGCGATCGCTACACGCTACAGCGATATCATCATTGACAAGTTTGACGGTCAACGCAGCCTCAATTCCACACTAACCTCTAAACTGTAGAAGTAGAAAAAACATAGTCTGTCAACCCATGGAAGACCTCGCAGCTTACGACGGCATTTTTGTAGTGCTTGCCATCATCATCTTAGTCAGCGGCTTTATTATGTTATTCGGCAACTTAATTGGTGTGAACAATAACTGGAAATAGCCACCGTATTCCAACAAATAAGTACCCCGTCATCCCCATAAACCTATCACCCCTAAAGGTGCTCATATTCTTTATTACCTAGGTATAAAGCTAGCTCTGTTGACGCAACGCTTACATCAGGGCTAGTTTTTCTATGTTTAGCTACTTCGTTCTCAGGGAATTTTATACATGGCGATCAGATAACTCAACTCCCTTGAGATAAAAGAGGACTTATATGGGTTCCAACATTACTTACAAAAAAATTTTTATTGTTGGCTGCCCCCGCTCCGGCACAAGTTGGTTACAGAGGATGCTTTCCACACATGACAAGATAATTCCTGTAAAAAACGAGAGTCACCTTTATCGTCTGATCTACGAACCCTTTACCTATATCACCAAACTCAGTGCCAAACGCCGCTGGCAACGTTGGCATCACTTTGCCAGACACTTTGGCACTACGGCTTTGTTGTTTGGAGCTACATCCTCAGATGTGTGGAAAAGCATTCTAAAAAGCTATCAGATTTATCAAAAAAATAAGGATATCGGCCTACATCATCTCATCAGCTATAAACAACTTAAAGTCTTTATCCATCAAGTAAAACAACATTCAGATTCAGACTTAGAGAATGCTCAACAACTGATTAGTCTCATTCTGGATCATTTTTTTGAACAGGCTGGAGGAGACCCACAGCAGTTTTTCCTTGAAAAAACTCCTTTTCACATCAAATATGCCGATGTGATTTTGAAAAATTTCCCTGAAGCTAAGATCGTCAACATAGTCCGTGATGGCCGTGATGTTTGTGCATCCTTACAGGCTAGAGCCAAGACCCAACGGTGGGCTGAGTACGATACCAGAACGATTATTTCTCAATGGCAGAGATGCATCGCCTTAAGTGAAAAAATCTCCCTAAATCCAACTTTTTCAGATCGCATTTATTCAGTCAAATACGAGGAACTACGCCAAGATACAGTTGCTCAGCTCAGCCAAATTTATAGCTTTATAGACTTAGCCGTCACTCCCACGGAACTAAGCCAAATTGAAGCATTATGCAATATCGCAACCATTAAGACTAAAGGGTTAGGCCAGCATGTAAATAAGGGAAGTATCAACAACTGGAAAACAGCATTATCTCAAGAACATATCGATCTTTGGCATCAATCCGCTGGAAAAACCCTGGAGCGCCTCGGTTATTCCATAGCTTAGTTGAGCAACTTTCAAGATCCACTCAAAACTCAAAACTTTAAAACCCCTTACGGTTCTTAACCTGATAAACTTTTTCAAACCTCTTGTAATTAAAGGGTTATGGCAGCGCTAGGCTGAAGATATACCAAGGGAATCGAAACATTCTTAACCTTTGATTTCGCCCATAGTGCCCGTTAAGAGGTAATTTTCCCTGACCTACAAGTTCAGACGTCCCATAACCTAACAATCTCTAATCTGAGCTTAGCCAATAGTCTTCTCTTTAGAAAAAGGGGTAAACCTATGGCAAAAGCCGCTGTCTCTCGTTCACGAAACGTGGCGATTGTGGGCCCTTACTCAAGTGGCAAAACCACACTGCTTGAGAGTCTGCTTTCGGTCACTAATGCTATTTCTCGTAAAGGATCCATTCCTGAAGGTAATACAGTTGGGGACCATACGCCCGAAGCTCGCAATCGCCAAATGACCGTGGAAACGAATGCCGCCTGTACTGAGTACGGCGGCATTCGTTTTACATTCCTCGACTGCCCAGGGTCCATCGAACTCCTCCAAGAACCGCTACATGTCTTGATGGGAGTTGACGCCGCTATCGT
>JBCCJR010000007.1:0-40486 GCA_039045805.1 Cyanobacteria bacterium P01_C01_bin.118 | reverse complement strand
CTGAACCATCTGAGTTTGACAGTTAGTCATCATCTGAATCGTCAGAATCATCGGAGTCATCAAAGCTAGCGTCTTCGCTGCCCATCAGATCAGAAATTTCTTCGCTGTCTGCTTCATCACGTACATTTTCTAAGGGCTCACGGGGAATCAATCGCCCGGTGCTTTCTAGCCAGCGCAGGATAGAGGAATCACCACGCTCAGGAATAACTGCCGCGTGTTGATTGCGAGGGATTTGCTGTACGGAAGGATTGTACTTAGTCATACGCGTTTGAGTTTCAAATGGAACTGAGTGAACATTTGGATGCCTACCTATCACAGCCTGCTACAGCAGAGAGGATAGGGAATGCTGACGGATTGCAAGGATCAAACTATTTTTTCCTACACAGAGAGGGTGTCACTCTGCATCAAAATATACAGTACCTCAGAACTCATCACGAATCTTGATGGCCTGAGTATGGATATTAAGGTTTTCTTACCATGCCCTGCTAATAAAGTATGAAAGTATGCTGATGTCAAGACCCTGATAACAATAATTTGCTAGCCCTTGAAATAGGCGTTTGGATAGTGAGCTATCTGTTTCTTAACGCTGTGCATGTTACTAAGAACACCCATGCTTGAAAAGACTAATTTGTTAGATGCGATCGCACCTACCAATCGTGGATTGCTAGCAGACTCTAATCAACAAGAGGACATCCTGACTAAAGTTGCCCAACTGGAGTCCTGTAATCCCACCCCAAAACCTTTAGAGGCGGGGGATTTACTTAACGGGAACTGGCAGCTGCTCTACACCACCAGTGATGAGCTCCTGGGGATCGATCGGTTTCCCCTGTTAGCCCTGGGCAACATTTATCAATGTGTCCGGTTAGACCAGCAGCGGATCTACAATTTGGCAGAAGTTAAATCTGTGCTGGGTGGTTTGGTCTCAGTCACTGCCAAGTTTGAGATTGCTTCAGATCAGCGAGTGGATGTGCGGTTTGACCGGGCGATTTTTGGTCTGCAATCTACCCTGGGCTATAAGAACCCTAGTCAGTTTATTCAGGCGATGCAGCAGACGAGTAAGTTTATGTTTCTGAAGGGCATTGATTTTACGGTTAACTCCAACCGTGAACCTGGCTGGCTAGAGGTTACTTATTTAGATGACACCATGCGCATTGGTCGCGGTAATCAGGGCAGTGTTTTTGTACTACGCAAGGTGTAGGGGCATTGCATGCAATGCCCCTACATGCCCGATTGCCCACTGCCCAGCGCGAAGCGCGCACTGCCCATGGCACCATCAATTCTCTCCCTATCTCAAAACCACCTAAAACTACTAGAAACCTGTCCTCAACGGTTTCAATACATCTTTGACCAATCGTTGGCGGTGCCGCCCAGTCAAGAGTTTCAGGAGGCAGCCGTGTGGGGCAGTCAGTTTCACTTGCTGATGCAGCAACAGGCTTTGGGCATGCCCATCGATGTGATGTCGATGGCGAACAAGGAAATGGTGGCTAAAGTGGATGCGCTTAAGCAAAAGGCTCCCCATCTATTTCAATCGGGGGAGCATGAAAGCCTGAGGCAAAGTGAGCACCAACGCACCCTGGCGTTGAATGGTTATGTGTTTACTGTGATTTACGACCTGGTGGTACTAACGCCCACTGCAGGCATGATTGTCGATTGGAAAACCTATCTAAAGCCTCCGCTAAAGAGATATTTAGCCGATGATTGGCAAACCCGTCTCTATTTATATGTATTAAAAGAAACAACGGATTTGCTACCTGAGCAGCTAAATATGGACTATTGGTTTGTGCGGCATCGAGATCAGCAGGGAAACGAGCTACCCCCCAGTGAGTATCGATTTACCTATAGCTTGGCGCAACATGATCAAACTAGGGCTTATTTGCTACGACTGACGGATCGACTGTCAGCTATGCGTCAAAGTGGGAACTTTCCCAAAACGGACTATCGAGATCGCTGTACTCGCTGCCCGTTTCAGATTCGTTGCCAGCGTTTGGATGAACCCGTCTTACCCGTTGACCTGAATGCCATTGAGGAAATTGCGCTGGACTAAGTCTCCAAGTAGAATTCATTGATTTTGATAAATATACTTTAACAATCACATTAAAAATAATCTATCCAAGTACTGGGAGAGCTCTGGACCTTTTGCACCCGGCTGATTAAACTAAGAAATGTAAATAGATTTTAATAAATCGTTTCTGAGTTTGGATAGACTCGGGCCAATGTTCGTTTGAAATTCCTGAAAAGCTTTCTACTGCCTCTGGGAAGCTGTTTTTCGCTAATTGGCCGTTACATCCCTGTGGACTGGGTATCTTGCCCCCGCTATTGCTGTTTGAAATCCCTTTTATGGCTGAGATTTATTTGCAATCGGGATGGCTTATCCCGCTGTATCCACTACTAGGTATCTTGCTGACGGTGCCTTGGATGAAGCTGCGTCGAACAGGGCCACGACCGGCTGGATATCTCAACCTGCTGACAACTCTGGTGGCACTGGTGCATACACTGTTGTGTTTGCAAGCCGTTTGGGATGGTGCTTCCATAAGCTGGTCCATAGACTGGTTGCAGGTAGCCGATCTATCTATTTCTCTACAGTTTCAGTTGTCCAAATTGAACTTGGCGGCGGTGGTGTTGGTAACTGGGCTGAACTTGTTGGCGCAGATTTATGCCATTGGTTACCTGGAGATGGATTGGAGCTGGGCCAGGCTGTATGCGTTGCTGGCCTTGTTTGAGGCAGGTATGACAGCGTTGTTGCTATGTGACTCATTGTTCTTCAGCTACATGATGCTGGAGATTTTGACCTTAGGGACGTATTTGATTGTTGGCTTCTGGTTCAATCAGCCACGGGTTGTGACTGGCGCACGGGATGCGTTTTTGACAAAGCGGGTGGGGGATTTGATCCTCTTGATGGGAGTGATTGCGCTGTATCCCCTAGCAGGTACCTGGAATTACGGAGAGCTGGCTGAGTGGGCTAGTACCAATCCGATTAGTGGTACTACGGCAACGTTGGTTGGTTTAGCGTTGCTGGCAGGTCCCATTAGTAAGTGCGCGCAGTTTCCGTTGCATCTGTGGTTGGACTCCGCTATGGAGGGACCTCTGCCGACAACTATTTTGCGGAACTCTGTGGTGATTCCAGTAGGTGCTTGGGTATTGATTAAACTTACTCCAGTATTTGCCTTGTCTCCGGTTGTAGACACTGTGGCGGTTGCCATTGGTACGGTGTCGGCCATTGGGGCTGCATTGATTTCCATTGCCCAAGTGGATATGAAGCGGGTACTGTCCTATTTGACCAGCGCCTTTATGGGACTGATTTTTATTGCAGTGGGAACGTCCCAGGTTGGTATTGCATTCTTTTTGTTGATGAACTTTGCGGTTGCGATCGCAGCCCTGATCGCCAGCACTGGTTCTGTCATTCTCAACTGCGTGACCCAGGATTTGACACAGCTGGGTGGTCTTTGGTCCCGCCGCCCAGTTACGGGCCTATCCTTTGTTTTTGGAGCCTTAGGGCTGCTGGGCTTGCCTCCCTTCGGCGGGTTCTGGTCCATGCGATTTTTAGAAACCAGTCTCTGGTACGAAGGACAGATTGTACCCTTTTCTATTGTTTTGGTCATTAATGGTCTCTGCTCCTTTAGTCTGGTGCGCATGTTTTGCCTAATGTTTTTGGGTAAGTCCAAACCGATGACAAGTCGAGCTCCAGAACCCATCTGGTTAGTGGTTATCCCCATGGTGGCAATGGCGGCTCTGACACTACATGTGCCCATCGTTCTAGAAACCTTGAAGTTGTTGCCATTGACCCAGACTGCCATTGGTGAGATTGGTTTACTGATTATTTGGTCCAGCGTTTTAGGCATGGGGTTAGGGATTGTCTTTTACGGTATTCCAAGAGAGAAACTGCCCGCAGACTCTTTGCCGACATGGTTGGTCAATCTTATGGCCGACGACTTTTATACCGCTGGCCTGTACCAGAACCTCTTTATCTGGCCGGTGGCAGCCACAGCCGCAGTCTTTAACTGGCTAGAACGCTATGTGATTGACGGCGTTGTCAACTTGGTGGGGGTGGTGTCATTGCTCAGTGGTGAGACCCTCAAATATAGCAATGTAGGACGATCTCAGGTTTATGTTCTCACTATTGCAGTATGTGTGGCTCTACTAGGGCTATTTATGAGTTGGAGCTATCTGCCAAACCTTGGTTAGACCTAACTTTGGTTGGGCTATTGCCTTCAAAAACTAAAAACCTTTAGTTTCTAATCTGCTGATTGTTGTCAAAGCCTTTAATCTCCCGTAACTGATCAAAAGCTATGATATTGACCCTACTTATAGGTTTGCCTCTTATAGGAGCCCTGGCCATACTTCTCTTTCCCACCTCTAAGGCAAAGTTGGTGGCTCTGTGGGGCGCGGGCATCCCCCTGTTGTGGAATATATGGTTGTTTAGCCAGTTTGACCTCAGTAACAGCCACTTCCAGTGGGGAGAAGCAACAGCCTGGTTGCCGGTTCTTGGTCTTAACTATGAGCTGGGGATAGATGGGTTGGGTTTGCTAATGGTGGGTCTCAATACGTTTCTCACTTGGATTGCGATCTACAGTGCTCGGCCTGATGTTGAGCGTCCTCGTCTGTTCTACAGTTTAATGCTGATGACCAGTAGCGTCATATCAGGGGCGTTCATAGCACAGAATTTCTTGCTGTTCTTTCTTTTCTATGAGGCGTGTCTGATTCCCCTGTATCTATTGATCAATATTTGGGGTGGTGAAAGGCGTAATTATGCAGCTACTAAGTTTTTGATCTATACCGCTATTTCTGGTGCCCTGATCTTGATTGGTGGGTTTGGTTTGCTATGGCTGGGTGGGGCTGAGAACTTTAGCTATGCTGCTCTAGCAGAAACAAGTTTGCCGCCACAAAAACAGGTTCTGTTGCTGATTCCATTGGCCATCGGCTTTGGTATTAAAGTTCCCATGGTCCCTTTACACACCTGGCTGCCGGATACCTACGTGGCAGCATCTACGCCAGTAGCCATTATGTTGGGTGGAGTGCTGGCAAAGCTGGGGACCTATGGCTTGTTAAGGTTTGGATTTAGTCTGCTTCCTGATGGCTGGGCGGTAATTGCACCATGGATTGCGATCTGGTCTGCCCTGACTATTGTGTACTGTGCGTTTTTAGCGATTGTACAGCAGGATATTAAGCGTATGGTGGCCTATAGTTCTGTGAGCCACATGGGCTATGTGTTGCTAGGCATCGCTGCAGGCAGCGATTTGAGTTTGTCGGGATGTATTGCTCAAATGGTTGCCCATGGTTTGGTCCTAGCCATTTTGTTCCATCTGGTTGGTGTCATTGAGGCTAAGGTGGGTAGCCGTGAGCTGGATCAGCTGAATGGATTAATGAATCCGGTACGGGGATTGCCCTTTGTTAGTGCGACATTGTTGTTGGGAGCGATGTCCAGTGCAGGCATTCCTGGATTGGTGAGTTTTGCCGCTGAATTTGCTGTGTTCCAGGGCAGCTATCGCGTATTTCACTGGCAGGCACTGATGGGGGTGGTCGGTACTGGTTTGACTGCAGTGTATTTTGTGATTTTGTTGAACCGCACTTGCTTTGGGCGACTAGATAATCAACGGGCTTATTTTCCTAAGGTTTCATTTAGTGAGAAGGCTCCGGCATTGATCCTGATGACTGTGATCATTGCCCTGGGAATTCAGCCTAATTGGTTGTTCCGCTGGAGCGAGCCTAGAGAGGTTAAGGCAATTGAAATTGTTGCTGGTCCCCAGACGGTGACGTTGGAGGATATTAGTGGCTTGTTGTTGGGGAAGGCGGATGCTGCTCCAGGTTTGGCTTCAGCTGCCAGGGTGTCTTTGGCGGACGCGCCGACAATTTTGGATTGATGGATATTTTTGGTTTGGACAGTTGGGTTGCGTGAGTTGTTTCAGTTGATATTGGTAGGTTGGTGGTGTTGAACCCAATCTACAGGATTGTCTTTCTTTGGGGTAAGGATTATGTCTACAACAATTGCTGCGCCGTTGCCGCCATCCACACATCCCCATGCTGATGTAATTCATCGGCTAGAGGCGGGTGGTTCTATGCTGCCAGATACGCCAGAAAACCTGATGCAGATTATCGGTATCTATAAGGCCTATGCGGTGCCGATGGACTTTTATTGGCGAGATTTGTTGTACATCGCTGAGCAGGTTTTCCTGGAACCGCTGCCATTCTTTAAGTACTTTATTTCTAAGGAATATCTAGACCGTCACAACGTATACGCGGGAGATAAGTCCCCATTGAGAGTTTGGCGTGGACGGGGAGAAGCTCATCCTGAACTCATGGACTTTATTGCCAAAGGTGCGTGGGATAGTAAGCTACCTCGTCTGTTGCATCACTTAGGCCATGATCGCATCAATATGGAGTTTGCTGAAGCCTGCATGCGGGCTATGTTCTGGCATGAGGATATCAATCCTAAATTTAATGCCTATCTCTACAGTGATGACTATAAGGCAGCAGCGGACAAGGCCATTAAGGCTTATTTCAAAGGCAACATTGTCATGTTGGGCCTGTATAAGCTTTTTCCTGATATGTTCCTGGAGCAGGTGCGGCAGCGGTCTTACTATGCCAACTTGGGTCTCTTTTGGGAGGTGATGGCTCCAGTATTCTTTGAGATGTCGGACATTTATGATGAGGGTGGCTTCAAAGGAGTGCCCGATGCCATGGACTTTTTGGTAAATGGCATTTTTGCAGTGGCGGGGCGTCCTATCTATCACCATGTGTATATCGGTGGTGAGTGTTTTGAGATTATTCCTAAATCGGCGGGCATGACGTGGCTCTATGAGGCGGCCTTGCCCTATGTAGAGGCAGTTTTTTATCGCACAACGCCGTTTCGAGGGACTAAGTCCTACGATGCCCAGGCGCATCAGGTCCCCCGTGATCAGTCAGACTTTCACTATGGCATTCTCTATGCTGATGTATTTCCGGTAGGCAGTGCGGGCATTCCTCCCACGCTACTGATGCACGATATGCTGCGCTTTCTGCCCCCATATTTAGAGGAGTATTACCAGCAGCACTGCCGTGGGGAAGATGATCAGCTGATTCAGCTAGGCATTACATTTCAGCGGTCGATGTACAACGTTACATCGGCGGTAATTCAAGCTTTAAGGGCAGCCCTTTACTATCCGCTGGATGATCCAAATCCGGAACATCAATTGGCAAATCGTCAATTTTTTGAAGGGCAGATGGATCGGCTGCTACGTTCGGAAGCACGCCTCAGGGATATTCAGACTAAGAACTATCGCTAAGAAGTTTAGTGTTGTAGAGCGTGGCATTCAAGGCCTTGCCAACACTAGAGTGACCAACGATTCTATTATTTCTCCTGGTTTTTTCTGTCATCATGCCAACTATTGTCGATATTGCGGTTAATACTCCTGGCTTCGAAACCTTGGTGGCTGCAGTCAAAGCCGCAAGCTTAGTCGAAACTTTGCAAGGTGAAGGTCCGTTTACGGTTTTTGCGCCCAATGATGATGCCTTTGCGAAGCTGCCGCCAAACACTGTGAATAATCTGGTACAAAATCCGCCTCAGCTGGGACGCATTCTTTGTTATCACGTGGTGTCTGGTCGTTGGGATAGTTCATCAATGGCTCAGCTATCTGAGCTGATATCGGTGGAGGGGTCTCCCATTCCAATTCGCAGCCATGAGCCGTTGGAAATCAAAAATGCTTCAGTACTGGCGGCGGATATTGAGGCGAGCAATGGCATTATTCATGTAATTGATAACGTCATTTTGATGGGATAGAGCTAATACATAGCTGTTGTTCTCTCTGGTTTTCGGTGCCTATCTATGATTTGCACTATGTGCGCCAAGCTATATTTGAAGAATTATCTCTGTTAGAAGCTTTATAAATTGTGTCAGGAACAATATAAAGAAGAGCTGTAGGGTTTCTTTAGCACAAGAGAACCTCTTAGGCTTCAGACACACAAGCTGATTTAGATACACTTTGCTTTAGGAGATACCGAATCATGAATAAGATTTTGGCTGAACTAGATCCATTCTTTTGGATGGTAGCCGTCGTGATTGCGGGCGTTACGGTTGTGGATCTGGCCAATGTGGAAATGGTGAGTCCCTACAGCGATTTTGTCCAGGCGATGACTGAGCCAGTTGAGCAAGCACAGTAGCTGTTTTGAAGAACGTTCTCTGGGAATCCTGAGCAGCGGTCGGGGTTTCATGTCAGAATGTAAACCGTGTGGATTACTTCGTCTCCTACATCGGCTAGAAAGCCGACTAAAATCGCGCTTGGTAATTTTGATGGTGTGCACCTTGGCCACCAGCGAGTCATTGAACCTGTCTTGACCCATAAAGGCGGTCTACCCTCTCTGATTTTGGCTGAGGATATGTGTCTGGAATCGGCGGCGGCCTCGGGCTACAGTCACTTGCCAGGTACTCAAGGGTCGAGTCTGCCTGAACAGCCGACAGGGTATTCAGAATGGGCGTCAGTGGTCACTTTTTTCCCTCATCCTAAAGAATTTTTTTCAGGTCATGCTCGTCCGTTACTGACTCCGTTGGAAGAAAAGAGCCGTCAGCTAGCTTGTTTGGGGGTAGATCAGCTGGTGCTACTGCCATTTAATGCGGAATTGGCAAATTTAGAGGCCTCACTTTTTGTGGAGCGGGTTTTGATCCATGATTTGCAGGCCACTCACATTAGTGTGGGCAGTGATTTCCACTTTGGTAAAGGGCGACGGGGTAACGTGGAGCTGCTCAGTGAAATTGCAACTCGTCATCATGTTCCAGTCACTATCGTTCCTCTGCATAATGATGCCGAAGGTCGTATTAGCAGCTCCCGTATTCGTCAGGCACTGCTCGATGGTGAACTTGTCAAGGCTAACCAGCTGTTAGGAAGACCCTATGTGCTGACTGGAGTGGTAGTCCTGGGGAAACAGCTCGGTCGTACCATTGGGTTTCCTACAGCTAATCTAAAGTTGCCTGGCGATAAGTTTATTCCCCGACAGGGGGTATACAGTGTTAAGGCCTTTGGGATTTTGCCAGAACAGCAGCCTGTTTTTGGGGTGATGAATATTGGCAATCGTCCCACCGTAGACGGTCAAGATATCAGTGTCGAAGTCCATCTGTTTGATTGGGATGGAGATCTCTACGGTGAGACATTGACCGTTAGTTTAGAGAGCTTTATCCGACCAGAACAGAAATTTGAATCGTTAGATGCGTTAAAAGAACAGATTTGTCGCGATTGTGAAACTGCGCGGGCAGCGTTTGCAAACTATGTGCCAGCGGCTACTCAGCCATAGGACGACGGGTAGAGTTCCCAAGCTCAGCAATGTGGACATGACGATGGTTCTTGCAACTCGGACGGTGTCGCCGCCTAGTTCTGTGACCCAGATTAAAGAGTTAACGGCGACAAGCATTGCTGATTGTAATACAACAACCTGACGGTCGATACCCGTAAGCCCCACCAGATTGGCAATATTAAACGCGACTAAGGGGGAGACGATCAATCGTAATCCAGCTCCCAGTAGCTCATAGCGGCCAAAGATAAACGGGGTTTCCGATAGCTGAATGCCTAGCATGAGTAGGGCGACGGGAATTGCCCCCTCACTCATTAAGGTGATGCCCCGTTGAATCGGTAAGGGCATAACGGTGCCTGAGCCCTGCAGGAGAATGCCTGCGATCGCAGCCCACAATACTGGTAAACATAAGGTATACCGTAACCCTTTTAGAATTCCCTCTCCTTTTAGCACAGTGGGAAATACACTAGCCGTCATCAGGCTAGATCCCACTAGATAAACAATTGCCCGTTCTAGACCCGCTGCTCCTAAGGAAAAAAGAACAAAGGGGAGACCCATATTGCCCACATTGGCAAAGATTGTTGTGGCGATGAGACTCTTTTTTTCATCGGCAGAGAACTTGAGCAGTTGGCCCAGGATGATGGCAAGGAGATAGAGAAGAGCAGTGTGGATGATAAAGGTGGTGAGGATTGCGATCGCATCTCCCAATGCCAATGTGGTTTTAGCCAGACTATGGAGTACTAATGCCGGTACTAGAGCATAAATACTCAGCTTTGCCAGGGTTTGACGCTCCAGGGTAAATACGCGCCCTATGACAACTCCCACAAAAGCCACCAGTGCAATGGGTAGGACCGCTGAAATTAAAATTCCCATGTTTAAATGCAACCCAGCGATGAAAAAACCTTCACATCCTAACGCTTTAGGCTATTTCAATCTGAAAAGCCATGGATTTAGATTGATGTCTCAGTCATCAGGGATTGCTAGATTCACTATCTTTGTTTCTCTTTAATCATTGAAAGTAAGCTAGTGTTGAAGGCTCCGTGGAGACAATCTTTACTGCGATGGTTTATAGCGGCACTCATTATAATTCCAGGCGGTTTTCTAACCTTGATTGGTTGGTTCTTATGGGAGATTCGCGCTACCTATGCAGACTATGACCAGGTAAAAGCTTGTTTAGAACAGTACCAATTTGAAATCATTGACGAATGGCAACATGAAGATATGATTTTAGAAGACTTTGGGTGGCAATTTCGCACCTCTGATGGAAAAACAATTGCGATAGAAATTTACGATGGGGATTCGCCACGTGACTGTTACCATCGAGCAGCTGGGGTTCGGGTATCGAAAAAAAGTTCTGTTTGGCCGGAGCCCGGTTCTTTTTCTGAGCCATTCAGTTTTTATCTGTCTTTTGATAACCCAGACTTGATTGCAGCTTTGGGAGGTAAACGACTGAAAAATATGGATGACATGTTTGCCAATTTGGACGAACTGCTTACCTGGACAGAACAAAATCCAGATCATGTGCTCCGCTCTCTGAAAGATCAGAAAAATTCTTCTCGTTACCTTAATCTAATTATCTTGCCGGACCAGTAATCTAACTGACGGGGAACTATCTCAGGCATTCTATTGGCTGAGCCGTGTGCGAATGCTAGCAAAATGTAGGTGCAAAAACGTACAAGACAGCTCTGATATCCCTGACCGACTCTACTTACGCTTTTTCCGATTTTGCTTACGAGACGCTTTTGCCAGAGCCTTACGTCGTTTCTGTTTCGTCTTAGACTTTTTAGGACGAGTTGCCTTCCCCGTCTCCAGCCCTGGCGTTTCCGACGGAAACAGTTCTCCAAAGGGAGCATTAAACGGCAAGTTAAAAGGCAAATTAGAACCTGAAAGACTGGCATTATAAGCCGATTGAAAAGCGGATGCTCCCTCTTCAGTGGTCATGTCAAAGCCTGCATCAAGGCCACCCTGGAAAAATGATTTCGCCATGCCAAAATTAGCAGGATTATTCATTTCTGCCAGGAACTCTTGCGGCTCCATCGCCTGAAGGAAGTTCAAAATGTCCTCAGCATTAGGCAACTGATATTCACGCTGCAAATACTGCCAAAATGATATCAGCTCGGGAATGACATCATCGGCATCGTCCGGTGACAACAACGAAATCTTGCGAGGAAAATGACTAAAAAGAATATCCTCAACGTCATCGTCAAGCATGTCAGGTAATGTCACTTCTTGATAGATAAAGCCTAGCGAAATCAATCGTGCGGACCAGCCAATGTGTTGATACTCCTCATAATGGGCTTGCCCTTCAGGCGATTCGGCAAACAGCTCGACCAGCTCATCCGTATAAGCGTTTAAAGCTTCATGCCAGTCACCGTCACAATTCTCTAGGGCATTGATGTCAAAAGCCGTTGTTATTTCATGGAGCGTCATCACAAGTGAATAAAGCTTAGGTCGAATTCTGATACCTGTTCAGCTAAACTCAGAAATCTTTAATGTCCCAGCCATCTACCCCAATGATAGAAAGCATCATCTGGATCCTACTTACAGGCTTTTTTGCCGGACAAATTGCCCGCAAATTAAAAGCCCCAGCCCTAGTGGGCATGGTCCTCGCAGGTATTCTCCTCAGTCCGCAAGTCGGTAACGTGCTTAGCCCCGACGTCTTGGATACTGCCGACTCTCTTCGAACTATCGCCGTCATGGTCATCCTGATGAAAGCGGGCTTGGGCCTGGACCGAGAAAAACTCGCCCAGCAGGGTACCGTCGCTCTACGCCTCGGCTTCTTACCCGCTGCATGCGAAACCATCGCCGTTGCCCTGGCCGCCATCTGGCTGTTCCAATTTGACCTGGTCACCGGACTACTGCTCGGCTGTATCCTCGGAGCAGAATCTCCAGCCGTCATCGTACCCGGTATGCTGCGGTTAAAAAGTCTTGGCTGGGGTGTCAAAAAAGGCATCCCCGACGCGATTTTGACCGGCAGTGCCCTATCCGATGTGCTGCTATTGCTAGTATTCAGCCTGCTGCTAGCTTTTTTAACTCAGACCACTGATACAGGTATCACCTTAGGAAACCTCAGCCTTAGCCCCATACAACTCCTGCCGTTTCAAGTCATCCTACAAATCAGCTTAGGTATCCTACTGGGCTGGCTCACCGCTCGCTTACTCGTGGTGCTCTTAACCAAGCAAAACTGGACTCAGAATGCAGTACAGGATGCGCTGGTTGCCGCCTGTGTTGCACTCTTGCTGATAGTTGTTGCAGAGCATATCCCCATCTTTTCCGGTTACTTATCTGTTATGGCCAGCGGATTCTTTTTAATCCAAATGAACGGCCCTCTAGCCAGGAGACTCCGGGGAGGCTTCAACAGTTTATGGGTTGTGGCAGAGATTGTTTTATTTGTGCTGTTAGGAGCCAGCATTCAGTTAAATGTTTTAGGCGACAAACTCTTGGTTGGTCTGTTGGTCCTGGTCATTGGTACCTTAGTCGGTCGCTCCATTGGCTGGTATTTAGCCACGTCAGGCAGTAACTGGACCCGCAATGAACGTCTATTTCTATTGGCGGGAAATTCTGCCAAAGCTACGGTGCAGGCTGCCATTGGGTCTATTCCTTTAGCCCAAGGGGTTAACGAAGGTGACACCATTCTGGCTCTGGCGGCTCTCTCAATTTTAGTCACCGCTCCTTTGGGGGCATGGGCAATTCCCACCTTTGCTCCCAAGCTTCTAGAGCGAGGCGAAGTGGATCCCACAAAGGTATCTATTCAGCGTAGAATCACTCTACTGGCTGCAGTTGATACCTCTCCTCTGGCGGAAAAAGTGCTCACAAAAGCTGCAGAACTTGCCCGTCGCTGTGATGGTGATGTGGTCGTACTTCATGTGAAACAGATAGACGAGCCCCAGAGAATCAAACAGCTCAAACAACAAACTAAGCAACATTTAGCTGACATTCATCATCAATTTATCACCACATCTGGAGCTATTCCAACAGAAGTGATACGCATTGCTCAAGCCTATAACGCTGCAGAAATTATTATGGGTAAACGTGGCCATCGACATTTAGAGGGTGTCTTGGTTGGCTCTATTTCTCGTGTAGTGATAGAGATTAGTACTTTACCAGTTATTCTTGTTGAAGCGACTTAAAAATACAGGCAACAGTTAGTTTACTACAGTTCTGAAGCATAGGTTATTTGTTCTCTCGCAGTAGGCTCAAATATGAGCTTTCACCGCTTACTTGGGGGCTGAGTCTGCCAATCATCGACCAGGTCAAAGACGACAGTCATCAGGCTCGGAAAGTCTATGCTAGTCATGGGAGGTCGAGAGTTCAAGATGGTACTTCAATTCTCAGACTCTTCCACCTTTTTGAGCTAATTCACATCAGACGTGCGTTAATAGAAATCTCGCAAAGTTCTGTTGGAAACTGTTTTGGCATCTTATAGATGCTGTACTTGCTCGTCGAACAGTGTCATAAGCTCAATGACCTGCTCCAAAGATATACCCGTGGCTAGAGTAAAAAGCATGAACTACTTGTAGTGGTTGAATCTAGCTCAAACATAGGACGGTAAAAATTCTAATCGGATTTTAATTTGTCCGTTCCCACATTGCCATTAGATTATGAGATAATTATGAAAAATGAAACGATTATGAAATAGGAGGGTGAGCTTGGCTGACCGGCAATGGGCAATGGGCAATGGGCAATGGGTAAGGCAAAGCCATTTTTTATTATCTAACGCTTTTTGGGTCTCTGGCTTTGCCGTGTTATTGGGATTGACAGGCTGTGGAAAAGATGTGCCTAAATCTGAGGGCACATCTAATGGCGATCAAAAGGTTGTACTGACAACGTTTACAATTTTGGCGGACATGGCCCAGAACGTAGCGGGGGATGAGCTACAGGTAGAGTCAATTACTCGCATCGGTGCAGAAATTCATGGGTATGAGCCCACTCCCAGTGATTTGGTTAAAGCCCAGGATGCGGATCTGATTCTTTATAACGGCATGAATTTGGAGCGCTGGTTTGAGCAGTTTTTAGGCAATGTGCAGGATGTACCGTCGGTGATTTTAACGGAGGGTATTGAACCGATTGCGATCGCAGCAGGTCCCTACGCCGACAAACCAAACCCCCATGCCTGGATGTCCCCTCAAAATGCACTCATATATGTGGAAAATATCCGACAGGCGTTTGTCGAACTCGATCCTGAAAACGCAGCTACCTACAACGTCAATGCGGTTGCCTACAGCGAACAACTCAAAGCAATTGACCAAGAACTACAGGCTAATCTCGCTCAGGTGCCTGATGGTCAAAGGTATCTAGTGAGTTGTGAAGGTGCATTCTCTTATCTAGCTAATGACTATGACTTGAAAGAGATTTATCTCTGGCCCATTAACGCTGAACAACAGTCCACTCCTAAACAGATTCAAGGGGTGATCGACGAAGTCAAAGCCAACGATATTGCCACTGTTTTTTGCGAAAGCACCGTTAGTAATGAAGGGCAAGAAGAAGTTGCTCGTGCGACGGGAGCTAAATTTGGCGGCAATTTATATGTTGACTCACTATCTACGGCTGAAGGTCCGGTGCCTACGTTTTTAGACCTGCTGGCATATGACGTTCAGGTGATTAGTGAGGGGTTGCTGTCGCCATGATTTCTGGAGGGTGGGCAATGCCGACCCTCCGTTGTTCCAATTTTCTGTCCTCTAGCCTTTAACCCACATGAGATCAGATACCTTTGGCATCACTGTCGAGAACATCAGCGTTACCTACAGTAACGCTCACCTCGCTCTATACAATGCCAGTTGCTACGTCCGGCCCGGCACCATCACTGGCCTGGTTGGCCCCAACGGTGGCGGTAAATCCACCCTATTCAAGACCATCATGGGGTTTGTTAACCCTAACCAAGGCCGAGTCCACATTGATGGTCTTTCTATAAAAATGGCGCAAAAGCGTCAGCTGATGGCCTATGTGCCCCAGGCGGATGATGTGGATTGGAACTTTCCGGTGAGCGTAGCTGATGTGGTGATGATGGGCCGCTATGGATATATGAATATGCTGCGTATTCCCGGTCGTGAGGATCGGCGTCAGGTGGCGGCAAGTTTAAAGCGAGTGGGGATGGCTGACTTTCGTCATCGGCAAATTGGGGAATTGTCAGGTGGTCAGAAAAAGCGGGCGTTTTTGGCACGGGCAATAGCGCAAAATAGCCGGGTGATTCTGCTGGATGAACCCTTTACTGGGGTGGATGTAAAAACGGAAAAGCGGATCGTCAATTTGCTTCTGCAATTGCGAGACGAGGGGCACACAATTTTGGTGTCCACCCATGATTTGGCATCGATTTCGACATTTTGCGATCGCACCATCCTGCTCAATCGTACCGTTCTTGCCGAAGGTACCACTGCCGAAACCTTTACCGAAGACAATCTATCCATGACCTTTGGGGGGCTGCCCCTCAGCAGTTTGCCCCAGGCTAATGCTATTTCCCCAAAATACTATGAGTAATGTATTACCCTGGCATTTGCCAGTCATTGGACTTATGCCTCTCTGGCAATGGTTGATTGAACCTCTCCAAGCAGGCTTTATGGTGAAGGCTATTTGGGTAAGTGCCTTTGTTGGTGTAGTTTGCGCGGTACTGTCTTGCTATATCACCTTAAAAGGCTGGTCCTTGATGGGAGATGCTGTCTCCCATGCAGTGGTGCCTGGGGTGGTAGTGGCCTATGCGTTGGGTTTACCCTTTGCCCTCGGTGCTTTTATTTTTGGCTTTGGCGCAACTGTCATGATTGGGTATGTAAAATCCCAAACCCGTCTAAAAGAGGATGCCGTGATCGGTGTGATCTTTACTGGATTCTTTGCCTTTGGTTTGGTCCTGGCCACAAAAATACCCAGCAATGTGGACTTGTTTCACATTTTGTTTGGTAATGTGCTGGGTATTTCCCAGGCGGATATTATTCAGACTTTAATTACAGGTATAGCGACTCTGACAATAATTTTGCTGCGTCGTAAGGATTTACTGCTATTTTGTTTTGATCCTAACCATGCCAAAGCTATTGGTTTAAAGGCTCAGCTGATGTACTATACGCTTCTGTCGGTGTTGGCGTTAACCATTGTGACCGCTTTGCAAACAGCAGGTATTGTGCTGGTAGTGGCAATGTTAGTGACGCCGGGCGCTACAGCCTACCTACTGACCGATCGCTTTGATCGTATGCTGGCCATCTCTGTGGCTACTAGTGTCATTTCTTGTGTGTTCGGTACGTATCTCAGCTATCACTTAGATGTTTCTACCGGTGGTAGCATTGTGGTCCTAATGACGCTCTTGTTTACTCTGGCAATGGTCTTTGCGCCTAAATATGGCATTTTGAGTCAAAAACTTAAGCATCGAATAGCTGTGGGCCAATGAATTGTAAATTCTCAGTCTTGAGCTCTTAGTTTGTGCGATTAAGACGCTATACCGATTGCTTTATTTTGCTGCTAAGGCTCCTTTCGGATAAGCAATTCGCTTATGGTTAAATTGCTGCCACACTTGCACAAACACATTAGCAATTACGTCCATGTCTTTGCGGGTTAGGCAAGAATCGATCAGCTGTTTGTCTTTCCAGCGGGCGCGCAGAATTCTATTGACCATGGCGTAGGCTTCTTCAGCACAGGCTTCTTTATTAAGCGATCGCAGCGCCGCCTCACAGGAATCTGCCAGCATCACAATGCCAGTTTCCGGTGACTGAGGAATAGGACCGTCATAGCGAAAATCTTCTTCACGGACGTCCATCTCTGGATTCTGGACCGCAATTTCCCTGGCTTGATAATAAAAATAGCTAATCATCATCGCCCCCTGGTGCTCAGGAATAAAGGCTTGAATCGCTTTAGGGAGGCGATGTTTTTTTGCCATGACCAGACCTTGAGTGACGTGTTTTTTAATAATGTCTGCACTCACCCATGGATCGTTTATCAGGTCGTGTTTATTAGGACCTCCCATTTGGTTTTCGATAAAACCCAGCGGATCGTGCATTTTGCCGATGTCGTGATATAGAGTCCCAGCTCGCACTAGTTCAACGTTGTGGCCCAGGGCGCGGGCGGCAGCTTCGGCTAAATTAGCCACAAACATGGTGTGTTGGAAGGTGCCGGGTGCATCAGCTGCCAGGCGTTTTAATAAAGGTCGATTGGGGTTAGACAGCTCCGCCAGTCGAATCGGAGTCACTACATCAAAAACTGACTCCAGGTAGGGACTCACCCCCAGGGCAACGATACTCCAGGCAATGCCATAGATGCCAAACAGGGCTGAGTCGCGAATAACGGTGTACCACACCGATGCGGCCACACTTTTAAACATGAGGGTGAGAATCAGATGGACAACGCCCTGGGTGAGACCTACGACGCCCCCTAGTAGGGCAAATTCTTCGCGCGATCGCAATCGAGGTGCAATCCAGGCACCAACCAGGGCTGCACAGGCCGCTGCAAAAAGCGGCAATACTGCCACCGACCCTCCCACCGGTAGTAAAATCACCAAGAGACCAATGGTCACCGCTGCCAAAATATAGCCATAAAAACTCCCCAGTAATAGACCGACCGCTGGTAACCCTAACCCAGTAATCTTAAGTGTCATCAAAACAGCGACGCTGACAATGACACAGAGCACTAGTAAGTGATCACGCTGGCGCAGACCTCCTTTTTGCCAGTGATCAACCCATAGCAAGGTACCCACCCCTGCACTTACCAACGCGCCAAAACTAGCAAAGCCTAACCAGTTAAATCGACGTTGGGTCAATTTAAAGTGATCCAGCAATACAAAGCCACCCTGGGTAATGGCTTCGCCCTTTTTGACAATGGCTTGACCCTGTTCAATCGAGACCGTTACTGTCTTGACTTCATTTTCAACTTGTTCGGCGCGGAGGCGAGTTTGCTCCTGATCCTCAATCAGATTAGGTTGCAAAACTGATCTAATAATCTTAGCCGCTATCTCTTTGGCCTCTGTTTCTTGATCGATCAGCTCATTGTGGTTGACGTCTGCTGAAGCCGCTAATTTGAGAGTTCCTTGCAGTTGGTTATCAATCGCCTGCTGCCATAATTCAGTGGGTGTGCCTTCGTGGATTCCCTGAGCCAACATGCGATTTAGCACCAAGCGACTGGCTGATTGAACGGCCTGCCACTCGGTGTCGCTCAGCGCAAATAACCTGGCATCTAGGGGTTGCAGACTGTTACGAGTAGTTAGATTTTCAAGTTCTGGTTTTGTGTTTGTGTACTGCTGACGATTGGCGTCTACTTGAGCACGAACCGCCGTCATCGATTTGTTAGATGTTTTTTCGCGTAAACGGACTAATTCTCCTAAGGCGATCCGCTGGTTCGTTCTCAGATTATTAACGCGTATCTGCAGGGCTCCCGTGGTTCCCTCCTGTAAAACGCTATTGGTCAGTGTGGGTATTTGAGCCAGCTGCCAAATTTCTGCCCAATCTTGGGGTGATGCTTGACGCAAGTATCGTTGCGTCCGACTGGATAGTTGCGCTGTAGAGAGATAGGGAATATTTCCTGCCTGCTTCCGTAGATCACTCCCTTGGCCTAAAATGCCGTTCGCTTCTTCCAGAATCGTCTTGGTTTTTTCCTTATCAATTTGCAGCACAATAGTAGAACCACTGCGGGCTGCCTGACGATTTGCCTCAGTGGTTATCATGTCCGGAAGTGTGGCATTGTAAGGTGCCACAAGGGTTTCGGTAGTTACTGTTCCTACGGTGAGAGCAGGTTGATTATAAAAGCGTTGACCTAAGATGGCTGTGAGTAAAAATATCGTTAGTAAGATTGCTACTTGCGTTTGATTGAGGGGCGTGTGGCGTGAAATGACATAAAGCCCCGTCGAATTATTGCCCGACCGGGTTGACTGACGTATAGATGTGTTAGACCTCTGCCGCAGAGATGTAGAAAATTCTGGTAACTGAGCTCTGCACCAGCCAATCGAAGCCCGCAAACGTTGCCAAATTACTTTGACCATGAATGTCACCAATTGCATGAAAGGCCTTAACAACCAAGCGTGCCGTGAATCAGGTACAGTGCTGATTTACTGGCTTTAGCGCGTTGTACATCTTTAGATACGGACAGAAGCCCACAATCTAACGAAGATGTTTCGAACAATTGAAAGTCAACGCTGTGGGTTATTGAGGCTCACTTACTAGGACGTTGGCCATACTCTTTTAGATTATTCGTAGATGACCATCTATACGTGATCTAAAAGAGTCAACCTGAATGTTCAGATTCAGGACTAAACTTTTTAATGTTATCAACGCTGTGCAAGGCTAAATGACGTTCTGAGAACTAGAACACACCGTGACCTAAATTTGCGTCTACTCTCAATAACGGGTTTTAGCTCGAATTAGCAAACAGTGTTGGAAGATGCTTAGCGTACCCATTCAATTATTATAGCTAGCTCTATCGGAGAGCAGAGCAGAGCTTATAGATCCAGAGGGAATGTCTCTAAAGTCCCCTGTGCTGAGCTAATGCCAGCCCAGCTTTGATAGAGCTGGCTGGCAAGTAGAGTAATCGCTTGTTTAACTTCTGGTGCCAGTAAAAGCATCCACGAAGTTGGAATCACAGATATGCCTCCCCAGGCCCCTAAGAGACAGCCCAGCATTGTACGAGTGAAGCGAGGCATCGAGCTGTTGAGGGCTAAGGCTAAATTTTCGCGATGGTTGAGACTTTGCTCCAAAGCGACATTAAGAGCTGCTGAGTGAGCGTTATCAGGCTTGGAGAGGTTGCTTGCCAATGGGGTACCGAACAGTGCAAACCCATGCAGTGTGGAGGGGTAATCTACTTGCTGTTGCTGCAGATATTCAAGCAATTGAGGCAATGCCTGCTGGCTTGATAATGGACACTGCATTAACCACTCTAGACTGTCTCCCAAGATGTAGAGGGTACTCAAGGTAGTCATAGCATCAGGGTCAGCAGCCTCAACAGATAGGTGCTCTAAGTGCTTAGCCAGTTCATGGTGACGGATAGTGCTGTTGTCATAGCAATATAGCAACCAGGGTAATGGAGCATAGCCATTGCTAGTACACTGCAATTCGAGCAACGGCGGTTTAATCCACGCTGTATAAAGTGGATCGCTATGAAGGGCAGGCCATTCAGGTTGCCGATAATGGAAGCCCATATAGCTGCCAAGCAAGCTTCCCAGAAATCGATCAAGGGTAGAAATCATGACCATAATTTGATGTGGGTAGCTCGGTGGCTTCGACTATGCTCAATGAAATCGGCCCCTGATTTTCATGAGGTTTTATGACAGGCCAGTGCGAAATACCTATAAATATCAATTTACCTGGACGCAATAGTCATGCTATGCCATCTTAATGGTTGGTTTCAGCTGGGCATTCACTTTTCCCGATGCCTTCGCTACACACTTATGGTGGTTTTGGCTGATGAAATCTTGGGGCGTATTGACGATCTCTAATCTTTGGGTGGTAGTGGCTACCGCAAGCATGATGACAACTGCACTGGCGACACCTGAAGGGATAGCCGCAGATTCATGGATGGAATCAAGTCCTTCATCAATTCTATTGGCACAGACAGATGGAGTCTTACAGTTAGGTAGTGAAGGCTCCACAGTTAAAGACCTACAGGCAATGTTGGCGCTAATGGGATATTACTCAGGCGCTATTGATAGCCTCTATGGTGATGCCACTATGGAGGCTGTGCGCCAGTTTCAAACTGACGTTGGCCTGATAGCTGATGGTGTAGTAGGTCCGGCGACATGGCAATGGCTACTACCCACACCATCGACCCTCAATCAACAGGCTCAATCATTTGAGCCTGCTACCTCAGATGATGATGGTCAAGATACTTTGCTGGAGGACAACCAGGCAGCTTCAATATCAGGTTCGTCAGGCGATTTACCAGTGTTGAGACTGGACGATACCAATGCAAGTGTGATTACTCTGCAACAACGACTAACAACGCTCAACCTATATACAGGTGAGATTGATGGAGTATTTGGCCTGGAGACAGAAGCTGCAGTTCAGGCATTCCAGCGTCAAGCTGGACTTTATGCAGATGGTGTAGTTGGTCCGGCGACATGGACCGAGCTCTTGAGGTGAGTCGGACAGTGAGCTGATTAATCTCGTCGTACCATACGCCGCGAAAACTCATAAAACTAGTAATTAGGAAGATTAGCAACATCAAACACAGCTAGCTCCATGTCTGACAGCTGAGCAGCGGAGACCGATTCATCCAGGACCAGATAGTCTGAGGAGTACTGGCTTTGGAACAGCAACTCACTTTGGTGCATGTAGACCATATAGTCGCTCATCAAAAAGTAGACACCTACCATCGCAGCTGCCGCCGAAGCGACTAAAAAACCTGCCAGCATTAAAGAAAATTCATGACTGACAAGGGCCTTATCCATTAAACGAAGGGCCCAAACAACTAAACCAGTCACGATGGCTATGATCAAGAGCGTCATCGATAAAAATGTAAAGAGCTGGCCTTAAAGAATACAAATCATCTTTTACATATTGTAACAGGGCTATCATAAATGTGCTGACCCTGGCGAAATTATTTTGCAAAGACAAAATCAAACAAATAGCAGATATGCCTCACTCTTAACCTTTACAACGGTTATCAAGGGCGAACGGCTATTTGTTTCTGATGCAGATAGGATTTAATCTCAGCCACAGTGAGCTCACCATAGTGGAGCAGAGAGGCTAAAAGCGCAGCCTCAGCATGGCCCTTGGTCAAGGCATCGTATATATGGTCACAGTTGCCTGCGCCGCCAGATGCAATAACTGGAACATTCACCGATGCGGCAATGGTACGGGTGAGGTCCAGGTCGTATCCGGCTTTGGTGCCATCAGCGTCCATGCTGGTGATTAGTAATTCTCCCGCGCCCCGAGCAACAACATCTTGTGCCCATTTCACCGCGTCTAATCCCGTGTTTTCGCGTCCTCCGCGAACAAAGACATCCCATCCTGAGCCATCGGGACGTTGCTTAGCGTCGATGGCGATTACGATGCATTGGCTGCCAAACCGTTGGCTAGCTGCTTGCACAAAGTCAGGATTGCGAACGGCACCAGAGTTAATGCTGACTTTGTCTGCCCCAGCGCGTAATAACTTTTTGATGGTGTCAACGGAATTAACGCCGCCGCCAACAGTGAGGGGGATAAATACCTGCTCAGCCGTTCGATGTACAACATCAAAAATGATATTTCGATCTTCGTGGGTGGCGGTGATGTCCAAGAAAACCAGCTCGTCGGCACCTGCCTGGTTATAGGCCTGCGCTAGTTCAACTGGGTCACCAGCATCCTTTAACTCTAAAAAGTTGATGCCTTTTACGACGCGTCCCGCTTTGACATCCAGACAGGGCAAAATTCGCTTAGCCAACATGGGCAGTGATTTCCGTGGTGGGTGAGGGGATGGAGATAATGCCTGGTGCAGCTCCAGCAACAGTTTTTCAGGATAGCTTACAAAGAGCAAGACACTGATAAACTGAGGATTGGTTTTAATTCTTAATATATTTGTTTTCGTTAAATCGGTTTTTACCGTTTAGAGAGGAGGGTCTTGGAGCATGGCTTTGGATATTGGACAAAAGGTTAAGGTTGTACGTGTGCGGGATCGGGTGTCTGATACCGTTGCCAAGCGTCTCGGACAGGAAGGAACAGTAACCCAGTTCAAGATGGTAGATGGTAGCGGTGTCGGTGTTGTTGTGGAATTTTCTGATAGTTTTTCCAGCTGGTTTTTTGAGGATGAGTTGAAGCAAACTGCCTAAGTTTTTTAGGCGTTAACTCTTGCTGATTGTTACAAATGCACCCCGATTACGGGGTGCTGTTTATTGATTGACGGCCCCTTGTGCACTGATTTTTAACTGGTCACCGATGGCTTTAATTTTGACGTTTTTGGGTAAAGGGGGCAGTGGTCGCTCAATCTGTGCGATCGCAACCGCTAAAAAACTATCGGATCAGGGGCAGCGAGTGTTGCTGGTAACCGAAGACGCTGGGCCTGGTTTCTCTATGTTATTGGGCCGTGGCGTGACTTCTGAATTCACCGCGATTGACAATAATTTGCGATGTATACAGCTAAGTTTTGCTCAGCTGCTAGAGCATAACTGGGAGCAGTTAAAAAAATTAGAAGCTGAATATCTGCGCGATCCATTTTTTAAGGCAGTCTACGGGCAAGAACTGAGTTTGCTACCGGGGATGGATCAGGCCCTCACCCTCAATGCGTTGCGGGAGTACGATGCCAGCGGTGAATACGATGTCATCGTGCATGATGGCTCCGGCGACCAAGCCAGTCTGCGGATGTGGGGGATGCCCGCTGGCATCGATTGGTATTTTCGCCGGTTTAAGCAAGTATTTCAGGCATCCCAGTTTTCAAAGACGGTGATGCCGTTTGTACAGCCACTGGCAGGAGCTGTACTAAGTGGCGGTCGCGGCTTTTCGGGCGACCTGTTTGACCAGCCCAAAGTGCAGGAAAGCAATAACTTTATTGCCCAGGGTGTGGCGGCGGTTAAAAACCCAATGCGGGTGCGTGCTTATTTGGTATCCAGTGGGGATGATGTGGCGCTCGCAACCGCTAGATACCTCTGGGGTGCAGCTCAGCAAATTGAAATGACGGTGGCCGGTGTGTTGCTCAATCGCAGTATTGACCAGAGCCAGGCCTTTGAACCATTGCCAGTGCATTTGCTGCCTGACTATAGCGGTGATTGGCAACCGCAAATGGATAGTCTGCCAGATTACATGGCTACGCCATCGGCTCCGGTCCCAGTGGATGTGGATTTAGCCAGCAAGACTGTGCGGTTGTTTTTACCCAGTTTTGAGAAAAAACAGATTCAGCTTACTCAGTATGGCCCTGAAGTCACCATTGAAGCAGGTGACCAACGGCGCAACCTGAAATTACCTCAAGGCTTGCAAGGCCGTTCAGTGACAGGGGCTAAATTTCAATCAGGCTACTTAATACTGTCCTTTGGTTAATGCTCTCCCCCTTACAAACCTACTCAATAAGCCATGGCTGATAATCCTTCCTCAGTTAACCCCAACCCTGTTGATAAGACAGATGCCAAAGCATCTGAGGGTTCCAAGGCACGTCAGTTATTGGGGATGAAAGGCGCTGCCGATGGAGAAACCTCTATTTGGAAAATTCGCCTCCAGTTGATGAAGCCCATTACCTGGATCCCTCTCATTTGGGGCGTGCTGTGTGGTGCCGCTTCTTCCGGCCATTTTGTCTGGACGGTTGACTATGTGCTGGCTTCTCTGGCTTGTATGCTGATGGCAGGGCCGTTATTGACGGGCTACACCCAGACGATTAACGACTATTACGATCGCGAACTCGATGCGATTAACGAGCCCTATCGTCCAATTCCGTCCGGGGCCATTGGTCTGGGCCAGGTACAGGCTCAAATTTGGATACTTTTGTTGAGTGGTATTGCCGTTTCTTACGGCTTAGATCGTTGGGCTAATCATAGTTTCCCGATTTTGACCGCATTGGCTCTAGGTGGCTCCTTTATTTCCTATATCTACTCAGCCCCTCCCCTCAAGCTTAAGCAGAATGGCTGGTTAGGAAACTATGCTCTGGGTGCTAGCTATATTGCCTTACCCTGGTGGGCTGGTCATGCCTTATTTGGTCAGCTGAACGCCACGGTGATTATTCTGACATTGCTCTACAGCATGGCAGGTCTGGGCATTGCCGTCGTAAATGACTTTAAAAGCGTTGAAGGAGATGAAGCCCTGGGCTTAAAGTCTTTGCCCGTAATGTTTGGAGTGGGAACTGCAGCTTGGATTTGTGTCCTGATGATTGACATCTTTCAGGCAGGGATGGCGGCGTATCTAATGGCTATTCATAAAAATCTGTACGCGGTTTTATTAATCCTGATGATTATTCCGCAAATTACCTTTCAGGACATGTACTTTTTGCGGGATCCGCTGACTAACGATGTGAAATACCAGGCAAGTGCGCAGCCGTTTTTAGTTATCGGCATGTTGATTTTAGGATTAGCTCTTGGTCAAACTGCATATCTGGTGAGTTAGGGCAGATTCTGCTAGCCTTTTTTCAGGCATACCACATACATCGTCGCGTTTTGTATGATTTCAGGTGTCGGCACCTATCTCATTTTTATTAGACGAACTGGCATTTGCCAGTAAGTCATTTTCAAATTAATGGGTTCAGTAGGGTTTCTTTAAAGTGGCTAATTGGATTGGTAAAGTCAAAAATCATGAGGCCAAGGGTGAACCGTCCAAAGTGGTTCTCGGTCAGGGAACTCAGCAGAAACTGCCTAAGCCAATTTATAAGAGTTTTTTGTTTTGGCTAGCTCTTTTGGTGGGTGCTGGTGTGGCGGGTCCAGTGACTCGCGGGTATCGTTTTTGGCAAGAAGCGGAAGCCAATTTGCCTAATGTATCTGATGCATTGACCTTTGAGCGAACAGGCACGATCACTATCAAGGACGATAATGGTGGTGTGCTGCAAAAAATTGGTCCAGCCACCCAGGAATATCTAGAATATGACGACATTCCAGATACCCTTATACAGGGCTTTATTGCTTCAGAGGATCGACGTTTTTACGAACACCAGGGGATTGACTATAAAGGTATTGCCCGAGCTGTGTATTCAAACCTGCGTAATCGTGAGCTGGTGGAAGGAGCCAGTACTATCACCCAGCAGGTGGCACGGATTGTTTTCTTGGATCAGGACCGCAGCTTTCAACGGAAATTTCGTGAAGCGCTACTTGCTAATAAGTTAGAGAAAGAACTGGGCAAGGAAAAAATCCTGGAGCGTTACTTAAATTTGGTTTATCTCGGGGCCGGAGCCTATGGAGTGGCCGACGCTGCCTGGATTTATTTTGGTAAGTCGGTTGAAGATTTGACGGTTTCAGAAATTGCGTTGATTGCTGGGATGGCTCCTGCGCCTAGTCTCTACTCTCCTCTAGTTAATGAGGAAGCGGCTCGCGAGCAGCGGGACAAAGTGATCAGCCGGATGTTGGAGAACGGCGTTATTTCCCAAGCGCAAGCGACTACGGCTTATCGCAGCGATGTGGCGACAACGCCTAATGAGCCTAAGTTTCTATACAGTGAATTTCCTTATTTCACAATTTATGTACAAAAGCAACTACCTCAGCTGATTTCTCAAGAGGAAATTGAGGCTGGTGGTCTGACCGTCGAAACTAGCCTGAAACCCAAATGGCAGCGGGCGGCAGAATCTACTCTGGAAGAGGTTTTAGAGGAGTACGGCAATTGGCAGCGGTTTCAGCAGGGTTCGATCGTGGCCCTGAATCCAAAGACGGGGCATGTGCATGCCATGGTGGGTGGTACTGACTTTGAAGAGAGTCAGTTTAATCGGGTGACTCAAGCTCAGCGTCAGCCGGGGTCTACGTTTAAGGCGTTTGTGTATGGCGCTGCGATCGCAAGTGGTACATCTCCTTATAAAGGGTATGTCGATGCTCGCTATGTCGTTGATGGCTACGAGCCTGAGAACTACGGTAAAAACTATAGCGGCAATGTAGAGCTGCGACGAGCCCTGGCGTCGTCCATCAACATTGTGGCTGTGAAAGTGCTGGTGGAAGTTGGGTTTGAACCCGTGGTTGCTCTGGCCCAGCGCATGGGCATCAAATCAGATTTATTACCGGCCTATTCGTTGGCCCTGGGGTCTTCAGAAGTCAACCTTCTAGAATTGACCAGTGCCTATGGTTCATTTGCCGCCAAAGGCAAGCATGTAGAGGCCCATGGTATTGAGCGCATTACTAATCGCGCTGGCGAGGTGCTTTACGAATTTAATGACGAGTCTACACAGGCTATCGATGAAGGTTCAGCCGCTATCATGACCTGGATGATGCGTAGCGTTGTTGAAGGGGGTACTGGCAGTAATGCCTATCTGCGAGGGCGTCAGGTAGCTGGTAAAACGGGCACGTCTGAAAAGAACCGCGACCTCTGGTTTATTGGCTATACACCACAGTTGGTGGTGGGGGTTTGGTTTGGTAACGACGATAGCAGCCCCACCCGCGGTGCCAGTAGTACAGCTGCCTATGCCTGGCGCAAATTTGTCTCTCAATTTATCGAAGAATTACCGGTCGAGAAATTTCCTGATCTACCCCGACTATCTGGTCGTAAGGGCTCCATTGAGGCTAAGCCTGTCAAACCCGGCAAAGTGGTTGCTGAAAAAGCAGGTAGCTCCCGTTCCTCTGAATCAGAGCCAGATCGCAGTGAACCGCTACCAGAGCGTCGTTCAGAACCAGAACCTACGGCTCCAGCTGCGGCTCCAGCCCCAGCAGCAACTCCTCGGCGCTCATCGCCTCCTCCAAACGCTGCACCTGTTACACCCGCGCCCGTTGCACCCGCACCCGCGCCTGTGTCGGCCCCTGCTCCAGTCACGACGTCTTCTCCACCACCTGTGTCGGCCCCCGAGCCAGGTGGTCCCGTAGCAGCCCCCGAGCCAGTCGCTCCCGTAGCAGCCCCAGAACCCGTGGCTCCACCAGTACCCGCGACTCCAGCGCCAGTTGCGCCAGCTCCGGCTGCCCCAGCCCCGGCTACCCCAGCTCCAGCCCCGGTAGATTCAGGCACCGTACCAGAGTAAACTGTAATCATTAAGATAAGTTACAGTCTTTGCTCTTGATAGAGCATTTTTGAGAAGGGGTCTATTTTCTATGGCATTTCTATTAGGGGAAACGGCTGCCTCAGGTCTCCCCATGTATTATTTTCAACTGGTCTACGTTGTTGGTTTTATTGCCGCTGTCGGGATTGGCTCTATGGCCTGGTACAACTCAAAGCGTCCACCAGGGTGGGAAGATGCGGCCCGTCCTGATTTTGTGCCTGAGATGGAAACTGAGGAGACTGAAGCTAATCCAGATGATCAGACCGGCTAGTCGATAACGCGCAGTCGGCCTTGATTGATGGCCTCAAAAATTTTCTGTACCTGAGCCTGCTCTTGGATATTGAGATGAGCTTTGCCTAAAAGGGATTGCATCAGCATCTGCTGAGTTTCTCGATTAATCCGGCGGCGGTTCAGGATTGTTTTCATCAGACTCTCTAAGGACTGAGTCTTGGTATTGTTTTTGAACATGACACTTACTCCAGGAACAACAACAGGAGATTAGTCATAAAGGGATGCGCGCGATCTTTTATGTCTATATCTAATATGCTCTTTGGGTAAGGCGTTTACCGTGATTTTTAATGCCTAAAAATGTGCCAATGATCACATTTTTAGGTGATTTCATTTTGCTTTGATGAGAACGTATTACGTCCTGTTGTGCCTACGTGCGTTCACTCTTGTAGCGAAAGTATTCAGACAGCGAAGCAATCAGACCTGAGGCCAGAATTAATAAAACGCTGAGGGCATTGATATCGGGCTTAATGCCGGTTTTAACTCGGCTAAAAATTTCAATAGGCAAAGGATTTGCACCACCAGCAGTAAAGCTGGAAATCAGTAGGTCATCCATACTGAGCACAAACGCTAGCAAGCAGCCAGACAGAATTGCTGGTGTCAGCTGAGGAATCAGTACCTTAATCAATGCCTGTGTGGGGGTTGCACCTAAATCCAGGGCAGCTTCTTCCAGATTTGGATCTAAACCTTGTAGACGGCTGGAGACCACAATCGCTATGTAGGCCAGACAAAACACCATATGAGCGGCAATGGCTGTCCACAGGCTGAGGGGAATAGCGACGGACGCTAAAAATACTAAGGTGGCGACCGCGATCGCAATATCTGGAATAATCAGTGGCAAATACGAAATGCCCACATAGAGAGATTTTCCTGGAAACCGATATTTAGCCAGACCGATGGCCATCAGAGTGCCCAGGACAGAAGAAATAGCGACAGCGCACAAGGCAATTTTGAGACTATCGCCCAGGGCTAAAAATAGCCGTTCATCCCCCAGGAGTTTGCGGTACCAGGCCAAGCTAAACCCTTTCCAAATGGCTCCATAGCGTGACTCGTTAAAGCTGTATACGCCCAAAATGATAATGGGGATATACATAAAGCCGTACATCGCAATGCTGACGAAAGCTTGCCACGATGGACGGCGATACTGGTGGACAGTGGATTTCATGAATAAATCTCAGGGTTGCGATCGCCATATTTGAGCAGAAGTGCGATCGCTAAACTAACCAGCAAAATCAGCACCATACTCAACGCTGAGCCAAAGCCCCAGTTACGAGCTACGCCTAAAAACTGGTTATAAATCAATCGAGAGATCGTCATACTGTTAGTGCCCCCCAGCAACGTGGGCACTACAAAGTCTCCCAGGCTAGTCACAAATACCAGCAAACAACCCGCTGCAATTCCCGGTAGTGTCTGGGGAACTGTTATCTTCCAAAAGGCAACCCGTGGGGTCGCTCCCAAATCTGCAGCCGCTTCTAGCAGTTGTAAATCCAGACGTTCTAAGGAAGCATACAAAATCAACACCATATAGGGCAAAAAGCTATAGGTCATCCCGATATAAACCGCCCAGGGTGTATTCATCAGGGATTGAGTGGGGAGTCCTAAGTGACTTAGCACCAGGTTAATCACCCCTGAAGAACGTAAAAGCGTAATCCAGGCGTAAGTTCGCAGCAAAGATGATGTCCACAAAGGCAGAATAAACAGCACCAGCAGCAAATTGCGCCAGCGTTTTGGGGCCATCAAGGCCAACCAGTAAGCGACTGGAAAGCCCAACCCCAAACACAGCAATGTCGTTCCGGTGGCAAAGGTGGCTGACCGTCGTAAAACCTGTAAATAGGTAGGTTCTAAGATTCTCAGGTAGTTAAGTAGACCATAGCCTTCAATGGCCTGTCCCGGCTTGAGGCCCGGCACTAGACTCAACTCCGTAATCAACAACGTTGGCAGCACCATCAATAGCAATAGCCATAGACCAGCTGGCCCTAACAGTCCCAAGGGCCGGATGATGGCCCTCAGTTGTTGACCAACCGTCCTAAAATTAAGCAGCTTGGTAAATGCAGCTGTTGGTCTAATCCCTTTATCCATTAGACCTAAGCGCTAGTGACTTTAGTCCAATACTCATCGTAGAGAACGTTTGCTTCGCCTACGGGAGCGATGCCTTCGCACTTAGCAAGCAGATCTTCCGGTGGAAATAGATTTTCATTATCTAGCAACTCCTTAGACAACATCGTCATAGCCTCACCATTGGGTGTTGCAAAGAATAGACGCTCTACGGTCTCTTTGGACACCTGAGGTTGCAGATTGAAATTGATCCACTCATAGGCCGCGTCTATGTTGGGCGCAGACGTAGGAATCACCATAGTATCGGTCCAAACAGAGGAACCGCTTTCTGGAATCACGTATTTGAACTTTGGATTTTCGAGACTGACCGGAATCCCCTCGACTGAATACACCATGGAGAGCAACAGGTCGCCGCTGAGCAGCTCATCCTGCCAGCCAAAGGACTTAAAGGATGCTAAATCAGGCTTGAGTTCCAAGAGCTTTTGATAGGCTTCTTCTAGCTCAGCCGGATCAGTTGCGTTGTAAGAATATCCGAGGGAGCTCAGGACAGCACCCATGGTTTCTCGCACGTCGTCCAGCATGGTCATTTTGCGTGACAACACATCACTGTTTTCCCACAGGTAGTTCCAATCTGTGGGGGTAGTAGTGAGCAATTCGGAATTGTAGAGTAGACCGGTGGTGCCCCAGCTGTAGGGAATGCTGTGGATATTATCAGGATCGTATACAGGACTTTTCCATTTTTCTCGAATTTTATCTAAGCCCACGATGCGAGACTGATCCAGCTCTGTTAGCATCTCCAGGCCAATCATCTCGGTGACCATGTAGTCTGACGGATAAATCAAGCTGTAGTTAGCTCCACCTCCGGCCTGCATCTTGGCCAGCATGGTTTCGTTAGAGTCGTAAACGTCAATTTTGACGTCGATGCCGGTGGCCTCGGTGAACTGTGCGGCGAGCTCATCGTCCGTATAGTCAGCCCATGTATAAATGTGTAAAACGCCAGACGCTTCGGCTGAAGCACCAGAGCCATCATCAGGTGCAGGTTCTGTCTCGCCGATGGTTCTCTGGCCACAGTTCGACAAACCTACAGCTGCCAGGGCGGCAGCGGAACCCTGTAAGAAATAGCGGCGCGATGTACGCGAGTTTCGAGATAGTCGGCGGGGCACAGTCTTTCTCCTCTAAGCAAACACCATAAATATGACAAACCGCTCAATGTACTTGGCAGTTTGCTGCGCACATAGCTTAAGGGGTTTTGGCGATTACCACTGTTGTTGACTATGTGCGCTACATCAAATTGAAAACCACTTTTTGACTTTAAGCCATTGGGAAATAGGAATGTGTTCGTGCAGACCTTTCTTGCAATCAGTTTTAGGCAATGGGCATAAAGAAGGCTGTCTATTGAAGCTAGTTGGGAGTAAATAGCACCTGACAGTCGTCAGCAGGCCATGCCACATAAACTGAATCGCCTGGTTGATACTGCATATGGTTTGGCTGAAGCACACGTAACCGTTCCCCTGTGGTTAACTCAATAATGCAATGAATATGGGGACCTGTATATAGTGTGTGTTTAACTTCCCCTGAATAGCAGTTTTGATCGGTATGAACGCTGGCAAATTTTTGTTCGTTGCTGAGGTGAATTTTTTCAGGCCGAATACTGACGTCTACGTCAATGTCAGTGGGCTCAGTATGAGCGACGGCAATTCTTAGACCACTTTTGGTGACTAATAGAGGATGGGGAACCCCGGCTAGTAATTTGCCAGATAAAAGATTGGTATCGCCAATGAAATCTGCGACAAAAGCAGTGGCTGGATGTTCATAAATTTCACTGGGGGAGCCGATCTGTTCAATACGGCCATCTTTCATGACGGCGATGCGGTCAGACAGCGAGAGTGCTTCTTCTTGATCATGGGTGACCATGATAAACGTGATGCCCAGACGCTGGTGCAGATTAGAGAGTTCTACCTGCATTTGCTTACGCAGTTTTAGATCCAATGCACCCAGGGGTTCATCCAGGAGCATGACGGCAGGCCGATTAACTAAAGCTCGTGCCAATGCCACACGCTGGCGCTGTCCACCGGATAGCTGAGTGGGATATCGTTTAGCAAAACTTTCCATCTGCACCAAGTTGAGCGCCTCTCCTACGCGTTGACGTAGGTCTGGCTTAGCGATTTTCCTGATTTTGAGGCCAAAAGCGACGTTATCCCATACGGTCATGTGGTTAAACAAGGCGTAGCTTTGAAAGACTGTATTGACTGACCGACGATGGGCCGAGATCCCATTCATGGTTTGGCCCTGGATCGTCAATTCCCCTGAAGTGGGGGTTTCAAATCCAGCAATTATCCGCAATGTGGTGGTTTTACCGCAGCCAGAAGGCCCCAAAATACTAAAAAATTCACCCTGCCGGATCTTTAAGTTAAGTCCTTGAACGGCGATGTCTTCACCAAAAGATTTGACGATATCCGTGAGTTCTACATCCAAAGTCGCAGTTGTGTGCGCTGGCGGAGAGATGGTTTGAGCCATAGGATGCAACCCTCGTGATTGGTCCATTTGAATTATTTTACGGTAAGGTGGTCGTGCCCCATGGGTGGGGGAGTGGTCAGTCTGTGCCCCCAAGATAAGCGACCGGGTGATGCTGAAACGGTTATGTATGATGAAAATTGACTGTGGTTTAGCATTTAAGTCTTCGACTGCTTAATCCTGACAGCTACACTGATCAAGTGGTTGGGGGTATCAGTCAAGCTGTGTGCCCTTTCCTTCATAACTGTAATTCTGCCTTAATCAGCAATTTCGATCATTGTTCGTCATGGCCTTTCTGCAATATCCCTCAGCAAATGTGGAAAAAAAGGGAGGACGTACGGTTGGTCGTCAATACCAGTCGGTAATCATGATGATTTTCCTGTCCCTGGTGATGCTGGGGGGGATTGGTAGCAGATTGTTTTACCTGCAGCTGGTAGAGGGCGATCGCAACCGAAAATTAGCTGAGGAAAATCGAATTTTGCTACTGCCTCGCCGTCCGGCACGGGGCACTATGTTTGACCGCAAGGGCAAGATTTTGGCAGGTAGTCGTCTGTCCCATTCGGTCTCGATCTGGCCCATTGCCTTACCGGTAGAGCAACGGGACCAGGTGGTAAAACGGCTGGCAAAGCTCCTAGAAATTCCTGAGGAGGAGATCCAAAAGCGAATCGAGTCGGCGGGGTATGAGTCTACTCAATCAATTGCGATCGCCCGTGGTCTTAGTCCGGCCCAAACAACGGCCCTAGCTGAATATGCGCCAGAACTTCCCGGCGTGCGTGTGGAAGCAGAAGCCATCCGCAGTTATCCCAATGGGGATTTAGCGGCCCATGTGATTGGCTACACCGGAGAAATTGACGAAGAAGAATATGACGCCCTGATTGATAACGGCGCAGACTATCGTCTGGGGGACATCATTGGCAAAATGGGGTCTGAAAAATCCTTTGAATCTTTGCTGCGGGGCGTGTGGGGTGGTCAGCAGGTAGAAGTTGACAGCACTGGCAATGTGCTGAGTATTCTTGGTGAAAAACCGCCCCAAGCCGGTCAAAATATTCGCCTCACCCTCGATCTAGAGCTGCAAAAAGTCGCCGAAAAAGCGTTAGGGGATAAAATCGGCTCCATTGTAGCCATGGACCCCAGGGATGGGGCTATTCTGGCTATGGTCAGTCGGCCCACCTTTGACCCCAACATCTTTTCCACCCGTATTACCCAGGCTCAGTGGGAGCAGCTAAACAGTCGAGGTAACCCATTTCTAAACCGAGCCCTTCAGGCATATCCCCCAGCCAGTACGTTTAAGATAATCACCACCACTGCAGGTATTGAATCTGGCACCTTTGCAGCTAACACCATATTGCCTACGTTCCCCAATATCAATGCTGGGGGTATCTTGTTCTGGGATTGGAATAATGCCGGGTTTGGTCCCCTGGGATTTGATGGTGCCCTGCAGTGGAGTAGTGACACATTCTTTTACCAGGTGGGTATGAGAATGGGCCATGAGCCCCTGATCGAGTGGATGCGTCGCTATGGATTGGGTAAAAAAACCGGGATCGAGTTGGTCACCGAAGAATCCTCTGGGTTGGTCCCCGATGAGCCATGGAAAAAGGAGCTAATCGGTGAGGAATGGTACCTGGGAGATACCATCAATATGACCATCGGTCAGGGATATATGCAGGTGACACCGCTACAAACCGCCGTTATGTTTGCGGTAGCTGCCAACGGTGGGTATAGAGTGACCCCCCATCTGCTCCTGGATGGGGCTGAGTCCAAACAGTGGAAAGAGTCCCTTGGGATGAAGCCTGAGACCGTTGAAGTGATTCAACGAGGGTTGCGCAAGGTGGTCACTAGCGGAACCGGTACCAAATTGAATGTACCGACGATTCCCAATCCGGCCGGCAAGAGCGGTACTGCAGAAGCTCCTCCCTACGAAAACCACACCTGGTTTGGAGCCTACGCTCCGTTTGAAAACCCTGAAGTACTGGTAGTGGCTTTTGGTGAGCACTCGGGTGGTGGTGGTGGTTCTTTTGCAGCCCCCATGGTGAAACAGGTGATGGAAGCCTATTTCAATGGCCCCCCCAAGAAGAAAGAGACACCTAAAAAAGTCGAACAACCTACGGGATAGACATTTCTATCCCGCTTTAACTGCGTAGGCTGACTTTGAACTTTTTCTCTAAGGCGGCGCGGATTTTCTCCTGTAAGGGATCGATATCCTTGTCGGTCAGGGTGCGATCGCTAGCCCGATACAGCATTCTAAAGGCGAGACTCCGCTGTCCTTCCGGCACGCCTTTACCCTTGTACTCATCAAACAGGGTGACGGTTTCCAGCAGCTGTCCCCCGGTACGGGTAATCAGCTTCTCCAGATCGGCCACAGACACTTCCAGGGGAGCATAAAAGGCAATATCGCGGTCAGAGCCAGGATAGGTGGAAAAGGTTTTGAATTTGGGAGCACGGAAACGATCACTGACCAAACATGTAGCGATCGGATCCCAGTGCAGCTCAAAGACATAAACTTCTTCCGGTAAATCTCTTTCCTGGCGCAGTCGCGGATGCAGCTGACCAAAGGTGCCCAGACGAGTGCGTCCCCTGACCCACAGGGATGCTGTACGCCCCGGATGTAAGCGCTCGTTGTCACTTTCAGGGCGATAGTCAACAGTGAGCCCCACCTGACTAAATACAGTTTCTAAAAGACCTTTGGCATCGTACCAGGTCATCGCTTGAGTGGTACCGCTCCACTGACCCAGGGCCGCATTGCCCCCCAAGATACCACCGATGCGCTCATACTCATTGAGCTGGCCATCTTCATTGGCAAACACATGGCCAATTTCAAAGGCATTTAGGGGGCCATTGCCATTTTCCAGGTTAGACTGAAACCCATCGATCAGCCCCGAGATTAGATCGGACCGTAGGGCAGAATATTCGGTAAACAGAGGGTTTTCCAGCACCACGCGCTCAGGGGCTGGGTTAGTTAACGAATAGTGCAGCACCTCAGTAAGACCTGCACCGCGAAAGGCTGCTCGTAGCTGACGAACGAGGGCAGCTTCGGGGGAAAGCCGTCCCCGTGAGGTTTGTTGGGGCAGAGTATGGTTAAAGCGGTTATAGCCAAATAGACGAGCTACCTCTTCGATCAGATCAATTTCCCGTTCCAGGTCACGGTAGCGGTAGGCGGGAACAGTAACGTCCCACTCCCCTGCGCCAGTGGCTGTTAAGCTGCACCCTAAACGGGTGAGGGTGTCCTCTACATCGGCTGCACTCAGGTCAGTCACTGTTCCGTCGTCAGCAATATAGCTACCCAAGATTTGCTGCACCCTCGCCAATCGCAGACCAACGGTGCGGGTGGGGGTGATTTTACCGACATCAGTTCGTTCGTCTTGCTGGAAACTAATAGTGGCACAGGCCAGCTCTACCATCAGCTGGATGGCACGATTAACCGCCAGTTCTAGCTCGGCTGGATTGACACCGCGCTCGTAGCGGGCCGAGGCTTCTGTCCGTAACCCCTGGCTACGGGCGGACCGGCGAATCACAGCAGCATCAAAAAATGCGGCTTCTAAAAAGACGTTTTGAGTCCCATCATGGACTTCGGAGTCTTCGCCTCCCATGACGCCTGCTAGCGCTACTGGAACATCATTAGCAGTGATGACTAAGGTCTGTTCTTTGAGCTTACGGTCCTGGCCATCTAACGTTGTCAGCGTTTCTCCTGATTTTCCAAAGCGTACGCTGACAGTGGTGCCTTCCTGGCTCAAGCGATCCAGATCAAAGGCATGGAGCGGCTGCCCCCATTCCAACAGCACGTAGTTAGTGATATCGACAACGTTGTTGATGGAGCGGGTGCCTGACGCTTCTAATCGCTGTTTTAGCCAGGTGGGGGATGGGCCAATTTTGATGTTCTCTAAAATGGTACCGATGTAAATCGGACAGGCTTTAGGGTCGGATAGCGCGATCGCAACTTTCCCCTTTATTCCAGCGGGAATACTCACATCCTCGACTGGTAAAGTCAGGTCTGCCCCGGTAATGGCTGCCACCTCGCGAGCAATACCAACCATACTCAGAGCATCTGCTCGGTTGGCTGTGGACGATAAATCTAACACCGTATCGTCTAGCCCCAACAAAGGACGAACATCCTGACCAATTTGGAGATCGGGCTGCTCAAAAAGATGAATTCCCTCAGAATCTTTGGCTAACCCTAGCTCTGACAGGGAACAAATCATGCCAGCTGACAAGACGCCACGTACCTTTCTAGACTTAATCTTCAAATCTACCTGCGGCAGGTAGGTATTCACTTGCGCTACCGCTACCAAGGTATCTGCCCTGACATTAGCGGCACCGCAAACAATTGTTGAAGGCTCTGTCGCCCCAATATCTACCGTACAAACGCTTAGTTTGTCCGCATCGGGGTGGGGGTGCCGGTCAGTCACCCGACCCACCACTACACCATCTGCCCAACTACGGCGATCCTCAATATCCTCAACCTCAAACCCGGCCATGGTTAAGGCATCACCGATGGCTTCAGGCGTTAATTTTGGATCGACAAATTCTTTGAGCCAGTTGACAGAAATGCGCATGGAGCCTGGGATAAATGGGTATGGATAGAACCAAACTATCTTATCGCTGAAAACCCTCTTTAATGCGTTGGTTTTATCGGCTTATTTGTGAGTTCAGGGTAATCTCTTTATAGCTATTGCCGTTGAGCTAAATGCTTTATCTAAGAGCGCTGTTTTCTAAATTGGCACTGGCATCCCAAGCAATTGGATAAGATAATGGTCATAATTAACTAAATACGCTAACTTGAGCGACCGACTAGCAAGTTTGTACCAACGGTGCAATAGTGATCAAGTTTTTGTCGAAATCAGGTTAGTGGGAATACTTAAAATTGGAACGGAATAAAATTAAGCTATTCAAAGAATTGAACTTAATCCATAACGAATGACTGATGGTTGAGAATTGCAAAGTAAGTAGAAATTACTGGAGCAAATTGCAATCGATCGCATTCTTATAGATTGGTGGTAGAGGCTCCGTTCCCTGCCCAGATTTTTTGAAATGTCGTGCCATAGTTGAACCTAGCCCCAGTCATATATATGAGCAGGGTGGCTAAAGCTACATGACCTACTGCATCAACTCAGAGTGTCCTAGTCCTAAAAATCCGTCTACCGCCCGACAGTGTTTGGCTTGTGGAGCGGATCTGTTACTGCGCGATCGCTATCGTGTCAGTGGTGCTTTGGGCAAGGGTGGCTTTGGAACTACGTTTTTGGCCCATGATGAGGGCTTGCCTGGTTGTCCTCCCTGTGTAATTAAGCAACTGCAGCCCACGGCTGATGCTCCCCATGTTATGCAGATGGCGCGGGATTTATTTGCTAGAGAGGCTAAGATTCTTGGCAAAATTGGTAATCATCCTCAACTGCCAAGGTTATTGGATTATTTCGAGGCTCGTACCGATTTTTTTCTGGTGCAGGAGTATATTCACGGTTCCACACTGCAAAAGGAAGTTAAAACCCGAGGCGCGTTTAGCGAAGCTGGCACTAAGCAGTTTTTGAGCGAGGTGTTGCCGGTGATGCAATACATTCACCGCAACCAGGTCATTCATCGGGATATCAAACCAGCCAATCTGATTCGACGTAATGCCGATAAGCGACTGGTCTTGATTGATTTTGGTGCTGTTAAAGATAAGGTAAATCCGGTCAAGGCCAATGAGGAATCTGGTCATACTGCGTTAACTGCCTATGCCGTTGGCACACCAGGCTATGCTCCTCCTGAGCAAATGGCTATGCGGCCAGTCTATGCCAGTGATATCTATGCTATCGGAGTGACCTGTCTCTATTTGCTGACGGCCAAATCACCCAAAGAAATGTCCTACGATCCCCAGTCTGGGGAAATTTTGTGGCAAGAGCATGTCAAAGTCAGCGAACATTTTGCTGGCGTGCTCAGTAAGATGTTGGAGATTTCCGTCCGGCATAGATATAGCTCTGCTGACGCTATCCTGCGCGATTTGGACCTGGAACCTTATCTGGATAGCCTGGCACAAAATATGGCGATCCCA
Organism: Cyanobacteria bacterium P01_C01_bin.118; assembly: GCA_039045805.1. GTDB lineage: Bacteria > Cyanobacteriota > Cyanobacteriia > Phormidesmidales > Phormidesmidaceae > Leptothoe. The sequence goes on along the minus strand of JBCCJR010000007.1, from coordinate 1,839 downwards.
ACCACTGCACCAAAAGATGTGGAGCCTACGAGCCAGCCCTCGTTTAATAGTGATGACACGGCCACCGTTCTGGGTTTGGATGATTCTCAAGTAGCTTCACCATCGGCTCGTATGGCTGCAGCCATACGGGCTCGTAGGCAGCGACGCCAGAACACAAAACCGTCGTCAGTGTCACCTAGACGGTCCTCCAGTAATTTACTGTCGAGTAGTTCAAGTCAGTCTGGCCCTTTTTCGGGTCAGGGTAAGAAAATTACCCCTGCAGCTGTGCAGAGAGCCTATGACCGCGGCCATCGTGATTTTTCATTGCAGCCACTCGCTCGTCTAAACTTACAACGTATGTTGCTCAAGGGTGCTAGCTTTGCGGGGGCGCAAATGGCGGGTTGTAACTTACAGGCGGCTGATCTGACCAACGTTAATCTGAGCAAAGCGGATTTGCAGCAATGTAATTTGAAAAATGCCAACCTTACCAACACCTACATGGGAGAAGCGAATCTGGAAAATGCGGATCTCCGTGGAGCGAATCTGAATCGTTCAAATCTTAAGGATGCCAACCTTAAGGGAGTGAATCTATGTGGAGCGGATTTGACTGGGGCCAGCCTCACCGATGGACAATTGGCAATGGCCAAGACAAACTGGTCTACCATCTATCCCAACGGTCGGCGAGGTCTACGCTAGCTTTGTAGGGGCAAGCATTCTGATTAGTCACCGATTTTCCCAACGTCGCGCTAGGATATCTAAGGTAATTTGTGACAGTCTGTTAATAACTATGTTCCTTGATGAGCTAACACCCATTGTGCAAGAAGTTTTGGGTCAGCCTGTTGCCTTTTTAGGTGGGTTTGCTTCTGGTCTTTTTAAGCTAAATCTCGCCGATGATCCAGTCAAAAGCTGGTTAGAGAATCAAGGCGCTGATGTCTCTGATCAAAATGATGATGACAACGATGCAAATAAAGGACCTCAGACAATTTCAATTGACTAGTGTCGGTGAATTAGCAGATTAGTCCAGGATTAGGCAGCTGTAACGTTTGGCAAGGTTTGCTAAACGTTACAGCTCATTGGGTTTTGTGACGGATTAACGGTGATACCTGTGACATGCTTGTCAGGCAGTTACGATTGATAAGCATTAAAGCTAACAACCTCGTTTTGGGCCACTATGACTAATTCTTCTGTACCAGCTGCATTATCGGGCAGTGACTACGTAATTGTTGGCTTAGCTCACTGCTTTACTAAGCAAGATGGGAATCTAGTTCCGGTAAAAATTTTGGAACCTATCCCATCTGCTTATTTTGAAGCGCTGTTAAAAGGGGTACCGACATCGTATCAATACCTTTACAGTTTGCAGCTGGAGAAAATTTTAGAGGATGAGCGCCCAACGGCCAATCATTTGCCAGAGGATGTGAAAGGAGCTCAGTTTTGTGAAGGGTTTGTGGAACGGGTAATGGCTGCTGCTAGAACCTATCAGTTAAAGACAGATATTCAGACGCAGTTACCCTGTGGTCAGACGATGACAGATGTGAATTTTTCCACTGAAAGAAAACGCATTTTAAATGCCTCTAATCGGGTATCGACTGAAGACAATGTGAAACAGCACAAATATACCCATATGACTCTTTAATTCCAGTTTGAGTTTTTGCAGGATGTGAGCTTTGACGACAGCGAGCAATGCTTGCAGGGTTGTCCTCTAGGATTTCATGTGTGAATTAGGCTAGAGGACTGTTTGAATTTAGTGCGATGAACGTTGGTTTTGTAGTTCAAATAAATAAAGTGGGCGGGAACACAAAAAATATTTGCGCCCCCAGTATTTATTTTTAGACTAGTGTTTTATAATTATACAAAAGAGCT